>JBAREU010000221.1:0-10993 GCA_049796515.1 Solirubrobacterales bacterium | reverse complement strand
GCGCGCGACCGCGAGCGCCAGCTCCATTGGCCCGTCGACCGGATGGTGGGCGGACTCGAAGCCGAGAACGAGCAAGCTCTTCTCGCCCGAGCCGGCGCCGGTCGTGCCCGCCTCCAGCGCATCGAGTAGGCGGCAGTTGCTCGGGTAGAGCCCAGACTGGGAGATCTCGCGCACCGCGGCCGCCGCCGCCAGGAAGTCGTCGAACTCGACCCCGCAGGACGCCTTGAACTGCGGTCGTGGCCGCACTCGCACCCACGCCTCGCCGATCACGCCGAGAATCCCCTCGGAGCCGATCAGCGCCCGGTCCGGAGAGGGTCCCGCCCCCGAGCCCGGCAGACGCCGGCTCTCCCACTGCCCACGCGGCGTGATCGCCCGCACCGACTCGACCAGGTCGTCGATGTGGGTGTAGAGGGTGGCGAAGTGACCGCCGGCCCGGGTGGCGATCCAGCCGCCCAGGGTCGAGTACTCGAACGACTGGGGGAAGTGGCGCAGCGTCAGCCCGTGCTCGCGCAACTGCTCCTCCAGCCGTGGCCCCGTTGCTCCGGCCTGGATCCGCGCCGCCATCGACTCCGGGTCGACCTCCAGCACCCGGTCCAGACGGCGCAGGTCGAGTGAGACGAACGGCCGCTCTCCCAGCCGTCCCTCGACCCCACCGACGACGCTCGTCCCCCCGCCGAAGGGAATCACCGCCGCCCCCTCGGCCTCAGCCCAGCTCAGCACCACCTCGATCTCCGACTCGTCCCGCGGCAGCGCCACCAGATCGGGCGGGTTCTCGAACTCCCCCCGAAACCCCCGCACCACGTCCCGGTAAGCCTTCCCCAAAGCCCGCGAAACCCGCTCGTACTTCTCATCCGTAAACAGATCCCCGAGCCCCGCCGGCGCCTTCAACCTGGGCGCACGAACCTCCACCTCATCGAGTGGGACGGCCGCCTCGACCTCCCCCCCGAACCCAAGCCGCTCGCGGATCCCCGCGGCGGCCTGCTCCATCTCAGCCCTGGAGGGGATCTGGTCCTCATATCCCCAACCCCAGTGCTTGAGCCTCCTTACCAGTGGACGCCTTTCATCAGATGAGCAAACGCAACGGCCTCGGTAGTGGGAGCTTTGTCGGGCGCCTCGTCGGCCTTCCCCTTGGCCGCCTGCGACTCGGGAAAGAGTTTGTAGGCGGTGTTGAGGATCCGATCGCTGACCGTGGGGGCGATCGCGTAGAGCACCTCGCCGAACGTCCCCATCCGCGTCGCCACCTTCTTCGGCCTGCCGATCATCGCCCCGGCGATCATCTCGGCCGCCTCCTCGGGGGTGATCGCCGGAAACATGTCGTACATCCGCGTCGGGGCGATCATCGGCGTCCGCACCAGTGGCATGTAGATCGTCGTGATGTCGACTCCATCGTCGACCACCTCGGAGGCGATCACCCGGCTGAAGGCGTCGAGCGCCGACTTCGAGGCGACGTAGGCGGAGAATCGCGGCGGGTTGGTCTGTGCGCCGATCGAGCTGACATTGATGATGTGGCCCGACTTGCGCGCCTGCATCGAGGGCAGCAGCGCCAGGATCAGTTTCAGGGCGCCGAAGTAGTTGATCTGCATCGTTCGCTCGTAGTCGTGGAAGCGGTCGTAGGCGAGCTTCACCGAGCGCCGGATCGAGCGACCCGCGTTGTTGACGAGGATGTCGACCTGGCCGTGGTAGGCGAGCACCTCCTCGGCCATCCGCTCGACGTCGTCCATGTCGGACATGTCGCAGCGGTGGATGTGGGCGATGCCGCCGGCTGTCTCGATCTCCGCCTTGGTCTCCTCCAGCTTGTCGACCGAGCGGGCGACGAGAAGCACCGTCGCACCCGCGTCGGCGACCTTGACCGCGGTCGCCTTGCCGATGCCCGACGAGGCGCCGGTGATCAGCACCACCTTGCCGCGCACGGCGGCGGAGAGCGAACGGTCCTTGAACAGATCGGGGTCGAGGTTGCGCTCCCAGTAGTCCCAGACCCGATCGGCGTAGCTCTCCAGCGGAGGCACCTCGATCCCCGAGCCAGCCAGCACCCGCTGCGCCTCGGTCGAGTCGAAGTGAGTCGGGTAGTTGACGTAGTTGAGCACCCCCGCCGGGATGCCGACCTCGCCCAGCGCCATCTTCATCGCCCGCTTCGCCGGCGGGAAGAGCCGCAGCCCGGTGCGGACGAGGCTCGTCGCCGGGTCGGTGACACCGGAGTCGAGACGCAGGGTCGCCTGGGGAGCGTCAGCAGCGCGAGCGAAGAGGTTGAGCACTTCGCCAGCGGTCTTCGGCTCAGGGTCGGTGAGATGGAAGGCGCGCCCGTCGAGCCCCGGCTCGTGCGCGATGTGGTCGATCGCCGCGGCGACGTAGTCGACCGGGACTATGTTGATCTCGCCGCCTTCGACGCCGAGCGTTGGCAGCCAAGCCGGCAGCACTCGCCGCGCCTGCTGCAGCAGCTTGAACATGTAGTAGGGGCCATCGATCTTGTCGATCTCGCCCGTGCGCGAGTCGCCGACCACGATCCCCGGCCGGTAGACCCGCCAAGGGCGGCGGCATTCCTCGCGCACGACCCGCTCGGACTCGTGCTTGGTGCGGAAGTAGGGGTGCGTGTCGAGGTTTTCGGCCTCCTCGAACATGTCCTCGGTCCAGGTTCCCCTGTAGAGGCCGGCGGCGGCGATCGAGCTGACCTGGTGGAAGCAGCCCGCCTCGATCGCGCCGGCGAGTTCCACCGCGTGGCGAGTGCCTTCGACGTTGGCGACCTCCTGCGCCTCGGCGCCGGCGGCCATGTCGTAGATCGCCGCCAGGTGGAAGAAGTGGTCGACGTCGCCGCGCAGCGTCACCAGGTCCTCCTCGGAGACGCCGAGCCCCGGCTGGGAGAGGTCGCCGGCGACCGGCACGACCCGCGCCCCGTCCGCCCCCCAAGCGGTCCGCAGCTCCTCCAGCCGGCCACGCGAGCCCGCCCGCACTAGCGCGTAGACGGTGCCCTCGCGCTGCAGGAGGCGAGCGACGAGGTTGCGGCCGATGAAGCCGGTCGCTCCCGTGACGAAGTAGTTCATCGCTCTTTCATACACTCAATCGACAGATGGCGCAAACGGCGACCATGCAGATCCCGATGCCCGAGATGGGCGAGTCTGTAACCGAGGGCATCGTTCTCGAATGGCACGTCGCCGAGGGGGACTTCGTCAACGAGGGCGACACGGTGGTCGAGGTCTCGACCGACAAGGTCGACGCCGAGGTGCCGGCGCCGACCGACGGGGTCATCACCAAGCTGATCGCGCAGGTCGACGACGAGGTGCCGGTCGGGGCGCCGCTGGCTGAGATGGAGCCCGGCGAGGGGGACTCCGGTGGGAACGGGACGGCCGAGGGTTCTGAGGTTTCAACCGCGGGTCCTGTCGCCGCAGGGGACCCACCGCCCCTTCCGGTAGCTAAAGCTTCCTCAGGGGCGGTCCCCCCTGCCGCGCCACCCGCGGGTGAGACGTCGGAGACCGCCGACGGCGGGACCAACGGGAGCGATGGCGTTCGGGCCACGCCCGTTGCGCGACGGATAGCTGCGGAGCGTGGAGTCGACCTCGGGGCTGTCAACGGCAGCGGTCCTGGGGCCAAGGTCACCAAGGACGACGTGCTGGCGGCTGCCGACGGCGCGAATGGGGCGGCCGCAGCGCCCGTTGCCGGCGAGACGAAGCCTTTGCGGGGGCCGGCGGCGATGCTGGCTCAGGCGATGGCCGAGAGCCGGGAGGTCCCAACCGCCACCTCGTTCCGGACGATCGCGGTCGACACGCTGGAGGCGAAACGGAAGGCGCTCAACGGGCAACTCAATGAGCGCGGGCTGAAGGTCTCGTTCACGCACCTGATCGCCTGGGCGATCGTGCAGGCCGCGAAGGAGTGGCCGGTGATGACGCGCAGCTTCGAAGAGCGCGACGGCAAGCCGTTCGCGATCGAGGGCGGCGCGGTCAACCTCGGCATCGCCGTCGACATCGAGCGCAAGGACGGCTCGCGCAGCCTGATGGTGCCGGCGATCAAGGGCGCCGACGGCCTCGACTTCGCTGCCTTCCACACCTACTACGAGGACCTGATCACGAAGACGCGCGAGAGCAAGCTCACCGCCGACGACTTCCAGGGCACCAACATCTCACTGACCAACCCGGGCGGGATCGGCACCGTCGCCTCGGTCCCTCGCCTGATGAAGGGCCAGAGCGCGATCGTCGCCGCCGGCGCGATCGCCTACCCCCCCGAGTGGGCGCACGCCTCGCCCGAGCGGCTGCGCCAGCTCGGCGTCTCGAAGACGATGACGCTGACCTCGACCTACGACCACCGAGTGATCCAGGGCGCCGAGTCGGGTGGCTTCCTACGCCGAATCGAACAGCTGCTCGAGGGCGAGGATGGCTTCTACGAGTCGGTTGCCGCCGAGCTCGACGTCGACCCCGCCCAGCTCGCCGCCGCCCACCCAGCCTCCGCCTCGGCGCCACCGCTCGGAGCCCCACCGCCGCCGGCCACTCCAGGCGCTCCGGACGAGGAGCTGCTGAGAGCGGTCCAGGCCGCCACGTCGCTGCTCAAGGGCTACCGCACCCACGGCCACCTCGCTGCCCGCCTCGACCCGCTCGGGCGCGAGCCGAAGGGCGATCCGGCGATCCAGCCCGAGAGCCTCAACCTGACGCCGGAGCTGATGGCCCGCGTGCCCGCCTCGATCCTGCGCATCGGCGTCCCCGGCGAGACCTTGCTCGACGTGCTGCCGCGGATGCGCGAGGCCTACTGCGGCACGATCGCCTACCAGTTCGAGCACCTCTCCTCGCACCAGCAGCGGACCTGGCTGCGCGAGATGGTCGAGACCGGCGCACACCGCCAGCCCCTCAGCGACGATGAGAAGCGTCGCCTGCTCGACCGCCTGATCGACGTCTTCGAGTTCGAGCGCTTCGTCGAGAAAGCCTATTTGGGGCAGAAGATCTTCACGATCGAGGGGCTAGACGTAGTCGTGCCGATGCTCGACGAGCTGGTCACCCTCGCCGGTCGCGGCGGCGCCGAGGAGGTCGTCTTCGGCATGGCCCACCGCGGGCGGCTCGCCGTCCTCGCCCACAACCTGGGCCGCTCGGTGGAGTCGATCCTGGCCGAGTTCGAGGGCGCCAAGCAAATCGAGCAGGTGAAGGCGGTCGCCGCGATCCCCCACGGTGGCACCGGCGACGTCAAGTACCACTACGGCCACCAGGGTGTCTACACGACCCACGAGGGCGAGAAGATCGCCGTCCGCCTCTACCCAAACCCGAGCCACCTGGAGTTCGTCGACCCGGTCGTCGAGGGCGCGACCCGCTTCCTCCAGGCAGAGGTCGACGGGGCAGATCTGAAGCACGAACCGAAGAGTGCCGTGCCGGTGCTGCTGCACGGTGACGCCGCCTTCCCCGGCCAGGGAGTCGTCGCCGAGACGCTCAACCTGCAGGCCCTGCGCGGCTATACCACTGGCGGCACGGTCCACGTCATCCAGGACAACCAGGTGGGCTTCACCACCGACCCTGAAGACGCCCGCTCCACCCCCTACGCGGCCGACATGGCGAAGGGCTTCAACATCCCGATCGTCCACGTCAACGCCGACGACGTCGAGGCCTGTTCCTCGGCGATCCGCCTTGCGATGGCCTTCCGCGAGCGCTGGGGCCGCGACATCGTCATCGACGTGATCGGCTACCGCCGCTACGGCCACAACGAGACCGACGAGCCGGCCTACACCCAGCCGGCGATCGCGGCCAAGATCAAGGCGCACCCGCCGGTCTCCGAGATCTACGCCGAGAAGCTGATCGAGGAGGGCACGATCACGCGCGAGGACGTCGAGCGAGCACGCACGGAGCGACACGAGGAGATGTCGGCGGCGCTCAAGGATCTGCGCAAGAAGATGGAGCTGGGCGAGTACGAAGACCCGACCGTGACGACCTCAAGCACGGGCGAACTCGACCGCAGCGCCAGCCCGCCGGTCGAGACCGCCGTCGCGGCCGAGAAGCTGAGTGAGCTCAACGAGGCCCTGCTCGAAGTGCCGGAGAGCTTCACGATCCACCGCAAGCTGCGCAAACCGCTCGACAATCGGAGGAAAGCGCTGGAGAGCGGGGGGATCGAGTTCGGCCACGCCGAGGCGCTGGCGTTCGCCTCGCTCTTGACCGAGAGCGTCCACATCCGCCTCACCGGGCAGGACACCGAGCGCGGCACCTTCTCCCACCGTCACCTCGTCCTGCACGACGAGAAGACCGGCCTCCCTTACTGCCCGATGCAGAATCTGGCCGGCTCGACCGCACCATTCGAGCTTCACAACAGCCCGCTCTCGGAGATCGCCTGCCTCGGCTTCGAGTACGGCTACTCAGCCGCGACGCCGAATGCCCTGGTCCTCTGGGAGGCGCAGTTCGGCGACTTCGCCAACGCCGGTCAGGTGATCATCGACAGCTTCATCGTCTCTGGCGAGGCCAAGTGGGGACAGACCAGTCGCCTCACCCTGTTGCTCCCGCACGGGTACGAGGGCTCGGGGCCGGAGCACTCCAGCGCCCGCATCGAGCGCTTCCTGGCGCTGGCGGCGGAGGGCAACATACGCATCGCCAACCCGAGCACCGCCGCCCAGTACTTCCATCTGCTGCGTCGCCAGGCTTTGATCCGCAAGCCGCGACCGCTGATTGCCTTCACCCCGAAGGGGCTGTTGCGACTCGACCGCGCGTCCGCCACGGTCGAGGAACTCACCAACGGCCATTTCCACTTCATCCTCGACGACCCTGCCGCCGCCGAGCGGCGGGAGAAGGTCGAGCGCCTGGTCCTCTGCACCGGCAAGATCTTCTGGGACATCGACGCCAGCGAGCGTCGCGAGACCGCCGAGAACGTCGCGATCGCCCGGGTCGAGTTGCTCTACCCCTTCGCCAAGGAACAGCTCAGCGAGCTGATCGCCTCCTATCCGAATCTGAAGGAGATCGTCTGGGCACAGGAGGAGCCGCGCAACATGGGCGCCTGGAAGGTGATGTCGCGCCGCCTGCCCGACCTGTTGCCTGAGGGCGTCAAGCTCGGTTACGTCGGCCGCCCGACCCGCGCCAGCCCGGGCGAGGGTTACTCGGTCTCGCATGCGAGGGAGCAGGAGCGGATCGTGCTCACTGCTCTCACCCCCGGCGCCTGATGCGCAAACCGGTCCCCGGGCCGCTGTTCGTGGTGGTCAAGCGCGTTTCGTGGATCGAGCTTGTGGTCTTCGCGGGCTTGCTCTTCTTCTGGCTCATGCCTGGCTTCGATACCGAGACGATGGTGTTCGGGTGGGCGCACGGGTTGGGGTTCATCGCCCTCTGCGTGCTGATCTGGGTCGCCTGTGTCAAGCGCGAGGCGCCCTACACGCTGCTCGCAGCAACTCTTACTCCAGTGGGACCGGTGGGCAGTGTGATCGGAATCGAATTAATCGAGCGACGTGGCTGGGGAGTCGGTAATTCCCCGCAAAAAGTCCACGAATCACCATAGATACGCTCAAGATGCCTTGACCCCAGGGCTCCCAGGCGCTATAGGTAGACAGTGACTGTTCAGCTTGAGCAGTCCCGCTCGAGCGAGCAGGCGCGTCGGCATCCCTCCCTGGCTACCGACGCATAGGTGCAGTGAGGGTCGCGCGGACCCCCTGCCTCCCGCGGCCCTCCTGTGCCACCCCTTGCGGCGGGAGGAGGCTCAGGGCTTGGCCTTCTTTAGGTTCCTGAGGACCGTTTGGAGAATTCCGCCATTGCGGAAATACGTGATCTCGTTTGGGGTGTCCAGGCGAACGGTTGCCTCGAATTTCACATCACCGGCCGTCACTGTGACTGTTTTTGTCTGACCTTCTTCCAGGTCTCCCACATCTATTACCTCTTCACCGCTGAGGCCGAGGGACCCGATCGACTCCCCGGCGGGGAACTGGAGGGGAAGGACACCCATGCCGATCAGGTTGGAGCGATGAATACGCTCGAAGGACTCGGCGATCACGGCACGGACGCCAAGCAGCTTCGTCCCCTTTGCGGCCCAGTCGCGCGAGGAGCCTGAGCCGTACTCCTTGCCGGCCAGAACCACGAGCGGGATCCCTTCGTCGGCGTAGGTCATCGCCGCCTCGAAGATCGTCGTCTCCTCGCCGTCGGGGAAGTGACGGGTGAAGCCCCCGGCCTTCTCGACCAGCTGGTTGCGCAAGCGGATGTTGGCGAAGGTGCCGCGGATCATCACCTCGTGATTGCCCCGCCGCGAGCCGTAGGAGTTGAAGTCGCGCGGCTCGACCCCCTGCTCGATCAGCCACTGCCCGGCCGGGCTCGCCTTCTTGATCGCGCCCGCAGGCGAGATGTGGTCGGTCGTGATCGAGTCACCGAGCAGGGCGAGCACGCGGGCGCTGGCGATCGGCTCCACCGGGGGCGGCTCCGGCGGCATCCCTTCGAAGAAGGAGGGCTTGCGCACGTAGGTCGAGTCGGGCCAGGTGTAGCGGTCGCCCTCCGGCACCTCGACCGCCTTCCAGGTCTCGTCTCCCTCCAGCACCCCGGCGTAGTTGCGGGTGAACATCTCAGACGCGATCGACCGCCCGATCAGCTCCTGCACCTCGGCCGGATCGGGCCAGACGTCGTGTAGGTACACCGGCTCGCCGTCCGAACCCTCGCCCAGCGGCTCCTTGATCAAATCGAGGTCCATGCGACCGGCGAGCGCGTAGGCGACGACCAGCGGCGGGCTGGCCAGGTAGTTCGCCTTTACGTCCTGGTTGATGCGTCCCTCGAAGTTGCGGTTGCCCGACAGCACCGAGCAGACCGCTAGATCCTGGGTCTCGACGGCCGCCGAGATCTCCGCCGGCAGCGGTCCTGAGTTACCGATGCAGGTGGTGCAGCCGTAACCGACCAGGTTGAACTGGAGCGCATCGAGATACTCGGTCAGGCCCGCTTTCTCCAGGTAGTCGGTGACCACGGTCGAGCCAGGGGCAAGCGAGGTCTTCACCCACGGCTTGCGTTCGAGTCCGCGCTGCACCGCATTGCGGGCGAGCAGGGCGGCGCCGATCATCACCGAGGGGTTGGAGGTGTTGGTGCAACTGGTGATCGCCGCGATCACCACCCGGCCGTGGTCGAGCTCGACCGCCGTGCCGTCCTCCAGCTTCACCTCGATCTCGTCGCCGCTGCCGCCGTCGAGCGTCGCCGCCGGGGCGCCGCTCACGGCCGGCCGCGGTCGGCCGCGCTCGTCATCGTGTTCCTCGGCCGGCGGATCGGAGGCGGGAAAGGACTCTTCACTCGCCTCGTCGATGCCGTTGCCCATCCGCTCCGCCGCCTCAGGGTCGAACTCGTGCATTGCCTCGAGGAAGGCCTCCTTCGCCAGCGCCAGCGGCACCCGGTCCTGGGGACGCTTCGGCCCGGCGATGCTCGGCACGACCTCGCCCAGGTCGAGCTCCAGGGTCGCCGAGAAGACCGGGTCCGGGCTGGACTCGTGGTTGAACATGCCTTGCTCCCGCGCGTAGGCGTCGACCAGCTCCAGCGTCTCGGTCGGCCGCCCGGTCAGCTCCAGGTAGCGCAGCGTCTCGGCGTCGATCGGGAAGATCGCACAGGTCGAGCCGAACTCGGGCGACATGTTGCCGATCGTCGCCCGGTCGGCCAGGCCCAACGTCGCCAGCCCAGGCCCGAAGAACTCGACGAACTTGGAGACGACGCCGTGCTCGCGCAGCATCTCGGTCACGGTCAGGACCAGGTCGGTCGCGGTTGCCCCCTGCGGCAGCTCGCCGCCCAGCTTGAAGCCGACCACCTGCGGCAGAAGCATCGAGACCGGCTGACCCAGCATCGCCGCCTCGGCCTCGATGCCACCGACGCCCCAGCCGAGCACACCGAGGCCGTTGACCATCGTCGTATGCGAATCGGTGCCGACCAGGGTGTCGGGGAAGGCCTGCAGCGCGCCGGTGCGCTCGCTGCTGTAGACGACCTGGGAGATGTGCTCGAGGTTGACCTGGTGGCAGATACCGGTCGCCGGCGGCACGACGCTGAAGTTGTCGAAGGCCTCGCGGCCCCACTTGAGGAAGGAGTAGCGCTCGCGGTTGCGCTCGAACTCGCGCTCCGCGTTGATCGCGAAAGCGCGCTCGTTGCCGAAGGCGTCGACCTGAACCGAGTGGTCGATCACCAGGTCGACGTCGACCAGCGGGTTGATCTTCTCAGGATCGCCACCGATCTCCGCCATCGCATCGCGCATCGCCGCCAGGTCGACCACCGCAGGCACGCCGGTGAAGTCCTGCATCAGCACCCGCGCCGGCTGGTAGGGAATCTCAACGCTGGGCGCGGCGCCCGCGTCCCAGCTCGCGATCGCCTCGACATCCTCTTTGGTGGCCGAGGTTCCGTCCTCAAGCCGCAACACGTTCTCCAGCAGCACCTTCAGCGAGTAGGGCAGCCGAGCCACGTCGAAGCGGCTCTGCAGGGAGTCGAGGCGGAAGATCTCGTAAGAGCGGCCGCCGACGTCGAGGGTCGCGCGAGCGCCGAAGGAATCGCTGCTCATACGTCCATCCTACGAAGCGCCGCCTGGCGGCGGCGCCGGGGCTAGCGTTGGTCCTTGGCGAACGCGTCGGCGATCTGCTCGGCTGCCTTCTGGCCGGTCGAGCCACGCTGCGCGCGGACGGCAATGCTCGGGCTGGCCAGGGCGACGTGGGTCATGAAGCGGTCGACCGGCGGTGCGACGACGACCTCGAGCTTGTCGCGCTCGACCGCCCTGACGACCCCGGCGCCGACCTGCTCCGGCGAGCTCGTCCCCATCGGCGGCGGCGGCTTGGCGCCGGCGGCGGCGAACATGCCCGCGTCGCGGATGAAGCCCGGCGAGACCAGCGAGACACCGACCCCCTTCGACAGCAGGTCGGTGCGCAGGGCCAGGGCAAAGCCGCGCAGGCCGAACTTGGTCGCGCAGTAGAGGGAGGCGCGCGGGGTCCCAGCCTTGCCGTTGAGCGAGCAGATGAAGACGAGCTGGCCGGACCCGCGTTCGACCATCCCCGGCACCAGCGCCTGCGCCATCAGCATCGGTGCCTCGAGGTTGACGCGCAGCGCCCTGCTGACCTCCTCTGGAG
>JBAREU010000220.1:0-2768 GCA_049796515.1 Solirubrobacterales bacterium | reverse complement strand
GCCGGACGGCAGACGGCCAGGCCGGCCGTGGTCAGGCGCCCGTCGCGGTCGAATTCGAGCTCCACGTGCTTGAGGGGGGGCGGGACCGAGCCATTGGTGGTCTTGATGTCGCCGTACCCCTGGAAGCGGATCGGCGCGTAGGCCCGTTTCGGCAGAGCCTGCGGCTTGAAGCCGCCGTCGGCGTGCAGGACGAGGGTTCCGACCCTGACCGTCGCCCCATCCGCGGCGCCCGCGAGCAGCGCGAGGAGGGCCGCAAGGAGCGCCCCCGTCGCTATCGATCGCTTCCGCATCATCGCCTCCTAAAACACCGGGGTACCCACCAGGGTAGCGCCGGCTGTCGGGCGGGGTCGGTTACTTCCGCACTTGGCAGGGTTTGAACACGGTGCCCGCGACGAAGCTGCCGTCCTTGAAGCTGAATTCCGCTTTAGCCTGGAGCCGGCCATCGGCGCAGTGTGCGTTGGCGAAGCTCAACGTCTCGCCTTTGTACTTCCATGTCTTGCCGATTGACAGCCGCCCGGACAGCGGCGAGCCGTAGTCGTTGGCGATCCTGGGGAAGTCGGCGACGGTCCTGAAGCCGTAGCGGCCGTTGCTGATCTTTTCGATCTCGATCAGGATGACGTACGTCGTCGGCGCCGGGTAGTCGAGGTGGGCGTGGCCGAGGACCGACGGATTGCCGTGAACCTTGGGCCCGTTGAAGAGAGTCAGCGGCGAAGAGGCTTTGATCCCGCGCTGTTCGGGCAGCTCGACGAGAGCGGTGCCGAAGCCGGTGCCGACGATCGCCCCCGCGCAGTTTCTGCGCGCCGCCGCGGTGGTCGTTGCCACCAGCTTTGCTTTCGTGCATTTCTGTAGCCCGCGGGTCTCCACCGCGCCGTGCTTGTCGTATTCGATCGTGAGTTGCCGCAGGGGGGAGGGCCGGGTGCCGTCGGCGGTGCTGAATTTGGCGTGGCCGTACAGCCTGATCGGTGCGTTTTCGCGCTTTGGCAACTTGGTCGGCGTGAAGCCCCCGTCGCCGGTGATGATGATGTTGCCGATCCGCAGCGTGATCGCCTGTGCGGCACCGGCACCGATGGCGACGACAGCCACCACGAGCAGCATCCTTAACACAGTCTTCCGCATCCTCAACCCCCTCCGTAGTCCCTGACCGCCAAACTAGCACGGTGGGCATGAGGAGGAGCAGGGGGCGCAACGGTTCCGCGCGCGATCCAGGCGACGATCGCGGCTCCATCCTGCTGCGCCATCCCCGCCGCGTACTCGCCGTGGCGATGCTCGTCCTGGTCTTCCTCGGAGTCCTCGGCATCGGCTTGGAGGGAAAGCTCAGCCCGACCAGCCTCGAGATTCCCGGGACCTCTTCCTCCCGCGCCAACCGGATGCTGCGCGAGCATTTCGGCGACAGCGCGCCGTTCGTGATCCTCCTGCGCGGCCCGGCAAAGGAGCTCGACCGTCAGGGTCCGGAGCTGATTCGTGCGCTGCGCCGCGATGCCACCGTGACCACGCTCTCGCCGTGGGACCAGGGAGCGGTACAGCGCCTCAGGCCCAGCCCCCGCCGGGCGATCGTCATCGCCGATTTCCATGTCCCCATCGACGAGGCGGTCAACGAGACGGTCCCGGAACTGAACCGGACCCTCGAGTCGACGATCGAACCGCCGGTACGGTCGACCCAGACCGGCTTCGCGACCCTTTCGCGAGCGATCCAGGACGACTCGATCGCCGCCACCGAGCGGGGCGAGCTGATCGCGATGCCGATCCTCCTGCTCGTCCTCCTGCTCGTCTTCCGCTCGCCGGTCGCCGCCGGGATCCCGCTCGTCTTCGGCGCCGTGACCGTAATCAGCTCGCGCGGCCTGCTCGCGATCGCGGCCGAGCGGTTCAGCGTCGACGCCTTCGCCCTCGTCGTCTGCACGATGATGGGGCTGGCGCTGGGGGTCGACTACGCCTTGCTGATGGTCTCGCGCTTCCGCGAAGAGCTCGCGGGGGGCGCCACGCCGCTCGAGGCCGCCCGCGTCACCCGCTACACCGCCGGTCGCACGACCGTCTTCGCCGGCAGCACCCTGATGCTCTCGATGCTGGTGGCGTTCTTCATCGTCCCCGGCTCGCTGCTCGGCTCGCTAGCGGCGACGCTGCTCCTCGTCGTCGCCCTCAGCGTCCTCGTCGCGGTGGTCGCCGGCCCGGCGGTCCTGATCCTGCTCGGGCACAACGTCGATCGTTGGCGGATCGGCCCCGCGCCGGGCGAGGGTCGCTCACGCCTGATGACCCTGGTCGGTGCGGCATTGCGCCGTCCGGCCGCCGCGGCGATCGCGATCGGGGCGATCGTCCTCGTGCTGGCTGCACCAGCGGTCGGGTTGAAGACCGGGCCGCCGAGCCAGACCCAGCTCTCCCGCGACGACCCGATCAGGCAGGACTTCGAGTTGATCGAGAGGGCGATCGGCCCGGGGTACGACGCCCCGTTCGTGATCGTTGCCAGCGCCGACCGCGGCACTGTCACCGAACCGCGGCGGCTCGATGTGCTGAGCCGCTGGCAGCGCCGGATCGCGGCTCAGCCCGGCGTGCAGGCGGTGATCGGCCCAGGACAGATATCGCGGGCGGTTGAGCCGTTGCGCCAAGCCGGTACCCTGCTCGCCGCCGGAGACGAAAGCGGCCCGCTCGCTCAGTTCGGACGGCTGGGCCGCAACCTCGGACGGGCGGCGTCCGGGGTCGCCCAGCTGCGCGACGGGATCTCGAAAGCGAGCTACGGCGCCGGCCTGCTGGCGCAGGGTTCCGGTACGGCGGAGAGG
>JBAREU010000219.1:0-8080 GCA_049796515.1 Solirubrobacterales bacterium | reverse complement strand
CCCACTGGCTGCGGGCGAGCTCGCGCGGCACCCCGCTGGAGCGGCCGGTTGCGCTCGCCTGCCGGGCGTTTGCGCCCGCCTCGACCGGGTCGAACGGATGACTGTCGGCGTCCTCTTCTACTCGGATGCGCCCGAGATCGGCGGCGCCGAGCACAGCCTGGCCACCCTGCTGCGGCACCTCGACGATCGCTTCCGCGCGCATCTGGTGACCACCGACGCCGAGGTCGGCGAGTTCCTCGCCGCCGCCCGTCCCGACAGCTCGCGACGCACGGTCAGGCAGGTCGCGGGCAAGCTCGACCTCGGTCCGATCCGCGAACACGTGCGTTCCTTCCGCGCGATCCGCCCCAAGTTGGTTCACGTCAACCTGCGCTGGATCTGGACCGGCCAGTACGGGATCCTCGCCGGCCTGCTATCGCCGAGGGCGCGGACGATCGCGGTCGAGCATGCACAGCCGACCGCAACCGGCAGCCGGGTCCAGCGCCAGCTGAGAAGCCGGCTCGAGGCCCGGGTCGACGCCCACGTCGCCGTCGGCGAGCGAACCGCGCGAATGATCGAGTCCTACGTCGGCCTGCCCGCCGGGACGGTGCGCACGATTCACAACGGGATCGAGCCGTTCGAGCCCGGCCCGCCGGCCGATGTCGATCGCCCCTTCACGATCGGGGCGGTCGGGCGCCTCGTGCCGGAGAAGGGCTTCGAGGACCTGCCGCCGGCCCTGGCACGGGTTCCCGGTGCCCGCATCGTCCTGGTGGGCGAGGGCCCAGAGCGCGAGCGACTCGCGAAGCTCGCGCGCGAGGCCGGCGTCGAGGACCGCTTCGAGCTGGTCGGCTGGCAGGACAGCCCGCGCGAGTGGCTGCCTAAGTTCGACGTCCTCGCGGCGCCATCGCGCCTCGAGGGATCGCCGCCGTTGGTCGCGCTGGAGGCGATGATGGGAGGCCTTCCGGTGGTCGCCGCCGACGTCGGCAGCGTCTCGGAGGCAGTCGTCGACGGCGAGTCCGGGATCCTCGTCCCGCCGGGAAACGTTGCCGCCCTCGCCGATGCGCTGACCAAGCTGGGTACCGACCGCGAGAAACGAATCGAACTCGGCGCACGGGGTCGCCGCCTCGCCCTGGAGGAGTTCACCGCGGCGCGGATGGCCGAGCGCTTCGAAGCGCTCTACGAGGAGATGCTCAGCCGCGGACGCCGGTCAATTGTTCCCCGCAGGGCCCACTTGGCGGTCCTGGCGTAGTCGCGCCCCCGCGCGCGCAACCGACCGCGGCCGGGCGGGAAGAGCAGCGAGGTGGTGAAGCGACCGTCGCAGGTCGCGAGCCGGCTCTTGTAGGGCTGATCGCCGGGGCCGAGGTTGAGCGATCGCTGGCCCCGCTCGGCGAGATCCCGCAGCGCGTAGACGATGCACTGCAGCGAAGGCGAGTAGCTGCGGTAGGCCTCGTCGAAGCCACCGTTCCAGCCAGCCACCCTAGAGCCGGCGGCGACGAGCAGATGGACGGCGAGGACCTTGCCGTCCATCTCGAGACTGAGCAGGCGGAAGCGGCCAGAATCGATCAGCTCGCGGCCGGCGGCGACGAGCATCTCGCCCAGGCGGCTATCGACCACAGCCGGCTCGTCGAGGCAGTCCAAACGAGCGGCATGCAGGCGCAGCAGTTCCTCGATGTCGCGCTCGAGCGTGCTCGATGTTGCGAACCGGAATGACGCGCCACTGTCCTCAAGGCGGCGGAACCTCCGCCTTACCTCGCCGCGGAAACGCTTGCTCCTGCTCTGTATCCAACCGTCGAAGCCCTCGTCCTCCAGAGTGACGCTCGGCATCTCCACCTCGTCGGCGGTCCGCTGCCAGGCCTCCCTTCCGCTGGGCCAACCCCGGCTGAAGAGGCCGACCCAGTCGGGCGAGTCGTCCTGCATCGAGAGCTTGATCGTCTCCGGACGCGGGTCGGCTTCCGAGAGGGCATCGAGCGCAGCTTCGGCCACCTCCTCCTCCAGCCCGGCTTCAGCCAAAGGCTCGACCAGGGCGGTGCCATCAGCGAGCAGAGAGTAGGAACGCCCTTGCGCGAACAAGGGGACCACCCCGATCATGCGGTCGGCTCGCCGCACGGCGACGATCCGCAACGCGGCATCGCTCGGTCGCATGTGCTCCCACCAGGCCAGCATCCAGGCCGGCGCGCAGAACGGGCGAGCGGCGGCTACCGCCAAACGGTCCCATTCCGCCCAAATGCCTGCGGCGGCCTCAGGGCTGTCAAGTACCGACGCGACCATCGCTTCCAAGCCCTATCGGGGCAATGTAGTGGAAGCTTCGACTGGCGACCCCTCTTTGGGGGCCCTGCAGGGCAGGCGCTAGGAGGGCTCGCCAGGCTCGCGCCGCGGAACCAGGACCAGGCGCTTGAACTCGGCGACGAGCACGCCATCCTGATTCAGCACCCGCGTGTGGACCTTGACCACGCCGCGGTCCGGCTTCGATTTCGACGGCTTGACGTCGAGCACCTCGGTCTCGCAGAAGAGGGTGTCGCCGTGGAAGACAGGGTTGGGATGGCTGAGCTCTTCGGTCGCCAGGTTGGCGATCGCCTTGCCCGAGACGTCGGAGACCGACATGCCGAGGGCGAGCGAGTAGACGAGCGGGCCGACGACGACGTTGCGGCCCTGCTGGGACTGCTTGGCATAGACGTCGTTGACGTGCAGTGGGTGATGATTCATCGTGATCAGGCAGAAGAGGTGGTCGTCGGCCTCGGTCACGGTCTTCGCCGGCCAGTGCTTGTAAACGGCGCCGACCTCGAACTCCTCGAGGTAGCGGCCGTAGCTGTGCGCGCCGGACGCCTCGCGCTCGGCCTGGTCGGTGGTCAGCTCGTACTCCTGCTCGCTCATCGGTCTCGGATTCTCCTCTGGGTTGGTCGGCGCGGGATGCTATCGCCGACGCGGTCGCGATCCACGAGCGCATGGTGGTCAGGCCGAGAGTCACGATCGCGACAACTCCCTAGCCGGATTCCCCGCGGCCGTCCGCTCCGCTGCCACGTCCTTGGTGACCACGGCGCCGGCGCCGACCGTCGCGCCGTAGCCGATCCGGACGCCGCCGAGGATCGTCGCCCCGGAGCCAATCGTCGCGCCGCGCTCGATGACGGTCGTCAGCAGCTCCCAGTCGTCCTCGGTCTGCAGCGTTCCGTCGCCGGTGGTCGCGCGCGGGAACTTGTCGTTGACGAAGGTGACGCCGTGGCCGACGAAGACCTCGTCCTCGATGCGGACGCCGTCGCAGATGAAGGTGTGGCTCTGGATCTTGCAGGCGGCGCCGATCTCGGCGCCGCGCTGAATCTCGACAAAGGTCCCGATTCGCGTACCGGAGCCGATCCGGCAGCCGTAGAGGTTGACGAACGAGTGGACGACGACGTTCTGGCCAAACTCGACGTCGTCAATCAGACGATATGGCGCCTCGTTGCTGGGCGCGTTGTCGGCGATTGGCTCTGGACTGGGGAATTCTGTGTTTGTGGTCGCCATCTACCCCACTCAACGACCTGCCCTCATCGCCGCTTTTGCGCGAGCGGACACTTGTCTGGGCGAAAGCTGGCGGCCCCATCGCCCGTTCTGTGGGCATGAGAGCTGGGTCAGAGCCGGCCGACGATGCTCCGAGGCCAGACGGCCCGGTGTCGGTGATCGTTGTCTCGAGCGAGGCCGAGATGCGTCGCCGCATCGTCGACGCCCTCGCCGAGCACGACACCCGGACGCTGAAGGAGATCGACTCGTCGACCGCCCTCGAAAAGCTGGCGGCAGACGCTTCCAGCGTGATCGTCCTCGCCTGCGACATCGACGCGCCGCGTGAGATGGCGAGTCTGCGACGCCTCCACCGTGAGGCGCCTGAGCCGGCGATCGTCGTCATCTCGCCCCCGGCAACGGGCACCGGCGTCCGCCGCGCGCTCGACGCCGGAGCCGACGGCCTTGTCTTCGATTCAGAACTCGAGCTCACCCTCGCCGCCACCGTGCGCGCCGTCGCCAGCGGCCAGTCGGCCGTGCCGCGCAAGCTTCGCGCCAGCGTCGAGAAGCCGATGCTCTCCCACCGCGAGCACCAGGTCCTGGTGCTGGTCCGCACCGGGCTGACGAACGCCGAGATCGCCGAGCGGCTGTTCCTCGCCGAGAGCACGATCAAGAGCCACGTCGCCTCGATCTTCGCCAAGTGCGGTCTGCGCTCCCGCAAGGAGCTGATCGCCACCGCCACTGAGCCCGAGCGCGTGTCGCTCGGGACGCCGGTCGAACGCCGGCAAATTTCCGCAAAGCAGGCGACCGCGTGAGCGCCGGTGTGAGCTCTAGCGCCCCGGCGGTAAGCACGGGCAACGGCGTCGCGCCGGTGCCGTTCACCCGCCTCGACAACGGCGACCCGCAGCTCCTTGCCGAACTGCAGGAAGTAGTCGCCCGCGTCAGCCGCGACGCGGCCTTCACCCTCGGCGAGGAGGTCGAGGGCTTCGAGCGGGAGTTCGCTGCCTGGTGCGGGGCTGGACACGCCGTCGGCGTCTCCTCCGGCACGGCTGCCCTGGAGCTCGCCCTGCGCGGGCTCGGGATCAGCCCGGGTGACGAGGTGATCGTCCCCACCAACAGCTTCATCGCCACCGCCGAGGCGGTCAGCATGGCCGGTGCGACGCCGGTCCTGGTCGACGTCGACGAGGACACCGCGCTGCTCACCGCCGAGATCGTCGAGCGGGCACTGACGCCGCGAACGCGTTGCGTGATCCCGGTTCATCTCTACGGCCGCACCGTCGACATGGATCCGCTGCTGGCGCTCTGCCGCGCCCGGGACATCCGCGTCGTCGAGGACACCTGCCAGGCCCACGGCGCCCTCTACCGAGGCCGGCCGGCCGGCTCGCTAGGCGATGCCGGCTGCTTCAGCTTCTACCCGACCAAGAACCTCGGCGCCTGGGGCGACGGCGGCGCGGTCGTCACCGACGACCCGGAACTGGCCGCCCAACTGCACCTGCTGCGCTCGCATGGCGAGGCCACCCGTCACCACCACGAGATGCCGGCGCGCACCGACCGCCTCGACGCGCTGCAGGCAGCGATCCTGCGGGTCAAGCTCGGCCGCCTCGACGAGGCCAACGAGCGCCGCCGCAGCGCCGGTGCCGCCCTACGCGAGGCACTGGCCGACGCCGCGGTGATGGCCCCTCCCCCGCCGGCCGCAGACGGCGACCACGTCTTCCACCTCTTCGTCGTGCGCTCCCCGCTACGGGACGAGCTGCGCGATCACCTCGCCGCCAGCAACGTGGCAAGCGCGGTCCACTACCCGACGCCGATCCACCTCCAGCCCGCCTACGCGGACCTGGGCCTGACGCCCGGCAGCCTGCCGGTCGCCGAGCAACTGGCATCCGAAAGCTGCTCGCTGCCGATCTTCCCAACGATCGAGCCGCACCAGATCGAGCGCATCGCCGCCGCGGTTACGAGCTTCCGGGCGTAGCCCCGAGCTCGCCGCAAGGGCCGCTCAGCGAAGAAGCAACCGGCAGCGCTTCAACAATTCCTCCAAGGTCTTTGGGCGCAGGCTGCCAAGTCGACGACTGAACCGCTCGTGTGCAACAGCCCGGAGCTGCTCGGGCATCGCGAAGCCGTTCTCGCGCAATCCACCCTCCGAGGACGGAATCGGCAGGTGCAGAGCATTGTCAAAGTCGGTGCGGGTGAGAGGGACGGCAAGAGAAAGGCCAAGGCCGGTCCGGTTCAGTTGATCGACGGAGACCCTCGCCTTGCTGCGGGCGAGCGTCTACCACTCAGGTGCCGGAGCGTCGAAGGCGGATTCGATCTCCCGACTCTCCGCGCGGTAGGCAGCGAGGGCCTTGGGATCGCTGGCGAGCCTCTCGAACCCAGCCGCAACCTCGACTAGCGTTGCCTCCTCGTCTGCGGCGCTGACCAGCTTCGCCACAACCTCGCCAGCAGGCTCACCACGACGCTCAGCCAACGCCTTCAACTGATCTCGAGTCTGTATCGGCACCCTGATCGTGGTGGTGTCCGCGGTTGCCATGTACTACAGACTGTACGCGCGGCGCCCACAGGCGAGTCGACGTGGCCAGCGCGGCCGCCCGCTACTTCTTCGCGTGGCGGGCTTCGGTGGCCTCTGGATCGAGTGCCTTCTCGAGGGTGACGGCGATCTTCCAGGTCGCCTTCGATCCGTCGGCCGCCTTGAAGCGGACCACCACGTCGACCTTTAGCCGGTGGCTCTCGGTCAGCAGCTTCATGCCGACCGGGGTCAGCTCGATCGGGACCTTGACCTGGCCGGGACTGACTATGCGGATCCTCCGCGGCTTGATGCGCCGTTGCAGCAGTCGCAGTCTGCGCCGGTCTTCCGCGGCGGTCCGTGCGTTGCCCTGCGGTCGGCGCAGGCCAATTTCGGGGGCGCGGGCGGAGAGTAGGCCGGGGCTCGGGATCTTGAAGATGAGCATCGCGGTGCCCTTCTTCTTGTTGCGTAGGACCCGGACGAATTCCGGCACGTTGACCGCCCCCGGATCGGTCAGCGGGTTGGATCCGGTGGGCGGCTGCTCCTGCTCGGGAGTCGTGTCGATTACCCAAGCAAAGCTGGCTGGGCTCCCGTCCGTGTTGCCGGCGGCGTCGATCGCCCGCACTTCGAAGACCTGGGCGCCGTCGCTGAGACCGGTGTATTCCTTCGGCGAGACACAGGACGCCCAGCCCGCCGGGTCGTCGGAGCCACGGCGACACTCGAAGGAGGCGATACCCGAACCGGTGCCGTCGTTACCGGCGAACTCGAATTTGGCCGACGAGCTACTCGACGGCGAAGCGGGTTTGAGCGTGATCTCGGTGTCGGGAGTGCCCGAGTCCTCGACGTAAAAGATCGGCTCCGAGCAGGGCGAGACGTTGCCCACCGTGGTGGTCGCAGTGGCACGGAAGCTGGTGCTCGAGTTATCGACGACCGTGACCTCGATACCAGCCGCCAGCTCGGCGGCGGTGCCGGTGGCAAGCGGCGTTCCCGTGCAACTGGCGTTGGCATAGATCCTCACCGTGGTGCCTGCGGAGGCGGTGCCGACGATCTCGGGATTGTTGTCGTTGGCCGGTGAGGCCGGGACGGTGGCGGTCAGCTCCGGGGGCGACACAGCAGAGGTGTCGACGGTGAAGCTGCGGGTCGCAGTTGCCTGGTTGGTCGCCGCATCGGTGGCTCGCACGCGGAAGGTGTGGGGGCCGTTCGCGAGCGCTGCGGCGGGCGTATGGGCATTCGGGCCTGAACAGAGGCCGAAGCTCGGGGTGCCCTCGTCGATCGAGCACTCGAAGCTGGCGCCAAGCTCGGAGCTGAACTGGAAAGTCGGGGTCGGGTCGTTGGTCAGGCCGCTCGGACCGGAGTCGATCTGCACAGCGGGAGCCATCGTGTCGACCGTCCAGGCGAAGGACGCCGGGGTCGCGTCGGCGTTCCCCGCCTGATCGATCGCTTTGACTTCGAAGCTGTGGGCGCCGTCGGGCAGGCCGGTGTACTGGTGCGGCGAGGTGCAGGCGCTCCAGGCACCGCCGTCGCGGTGGCATTCGAAAGAGGCGATGCCTGAGCCGCCCGCGTCGGCGCCGCTGAACGTGAAGCTTGCGGTGCCGCTGTTGACGACCGCCTCGGGTTTGGTCTCAATCGTCGTGGTCGGTGCTTGGCTGTCGATGCTCCAGTTGAAACTGGCGGGCGTGGCGTCGACGTTCCCCGCCTGGTCGATTGCTTTGACCTCGAAGCTGTGGGCGCCCTCAGCGAGCGAGGTGTATTCCTGCGGCGAGGTGCAGGCGCTCCAGGCGCCGCCGTCCCTGCGGCATTCGAAGGAGGCGATGCCCGAGCCGGCACCGTCGTTGCCGGTGAAGGTGAAGTTTGCCGTTGCGCTGTTGGCGAGGGCGGCCGGTTTGGTGCCAATGGTCGTGTCGGGGGCCCCGGTGTCTTTGGTCAGAGTGGTGGTCGCCGAGCCGCGGTTGCTGGCTGCGTCGGTGATGCAGAGGCGCAGGGTGTTGGCGCCCTCGGCTAGCTGGGCGGCGGTGACGTTGGAGACCTGGGTGGCGGGCTGGTTGGCGTAGGCGCCGGAGGCTACGACGGTTCCCGCCGTGCAGTCGGCGCCGCCGACCCGCAGCTCGAAGCTGCCGTTCTCATTGGCGTGCCAGGTCA
>JBAREU010000218.1:0-9413 GCA_049796515.1 Solirubrobacterales bacterium | reverse complement strand
CGTCGGCCGCGGCGAGCTGCTTGCCCGCTGGCGATCGCGGGCGCAGGAGATCGGCTTGGATCGCGCGGCGATCGAGCGGACCTTCGACACCGACGCGGGAGTGAGGTTCGGCGAGCCGCGCGCCGAGGTCCGCGCGATCTCGGAGGCGAAGCTGGGCCGCGAGGTCACGGCGGCGGCGTCCCACTTCGACCGCCGCGATGCGATTCGGGCAGTCGCCGACTCCCTCCCCGAGGGAGCGCCGGGAGCCGAGGTCGAGCGCTTGGCCGACGCCTTCCTCACTTCGGAGTCGGTGATCCAGATCGCAGAGAGCCGCAAAGGCCCCCGCTACACGACGCGGCGAATCTGGGAGCTTGAGCGCGACGCCCTGGCGGCCGTCGAGCGTATGCGGACTCAGGGAGCGCCCCCGGCCGGGGAGCTGATCGCGGCGCGTGTAATCGGTGCCCGTCCGACCTTGAAGGCAGACCAGCGTGAGATGGTCCGCCGCCTTCTCAGCGACCCCGAGGGAGTCGCCGTCGTGATCGGCGAGGCGGGCACCGGCAAGACCTTCGCAATCGTTGCCGCAGCCGAGGGCTGGGCGCAGGCCAGAATCGAGCTTCGCGCAGCAGCGCCGACCTGGCGCGCGGCGAACGTGATGCGATCCGACGGCCTGCCCGCCGTCAGCGCCGCTCGGCTTCTCTCAGAGATTGACCGGGCTGAGTATGCGGGCGAGGCCGGGCTGGCGCGCGGCTCGATCCTCCTGGTGGACGAGGCCGGGATGGTGGACTCCGCGACCCTGGCACGGTTGATCTCCCACGCCGAGGGAGCGCAGGCAAAGCTGGTTCTCGTCGGAGATCCAGAGCAGCTAGGCGAGATCGAGGCAGGTGGGTTGTTCCGCGCGGTTGCGGATCGCACCGAGCCGATCCAGCTTGATGAGGTGATCCGCCACGAGCACGAGCTTGACCGCGAAGCGGCGAAGCGGATCAGGGAGGGCGAGGGCCGCGAGGCGCTTGGCCTTTATGAGGCCGAGAACCGTGTCACGGTCGCTCCCGACGCCGAGGCGCGGCGGGAGGCGATGGTCCGCGACTGGAACGAGTCCTATGAGCGCGGCGAGGACGCGATGATGATCGCCAAGCAGAACGCCGAGGTCGCGCGGCTCAACGAAATGGCGCGCGAGGTCCGCAAGCAAAGCGGGCAGCTCGGAGCCGGCGAGATCGAAGTGGGGGAAGCGCGCTTTGCCGCCGGCGACCAAGTAATCACTCGCGTCAACGACCAACGCGCCGAAATCTTCAACCGCGAGCGCTGGCAGATCGCCGAGGTCGACGCGAAGGAGCGCCGCGTCGTCCTCGAAGGCATCGACCAAGCCAAGCGCGTAAAGATCGGTCCCGAGTACCTGTCCCAGGTCAACCCCTACTCAGAGGCCCCGGCGCTCGAACACGCCTACGCCGTGACCACCTACTCGGCACAGGGGAGCACCGTTGACCGCGCTTTCGTCGCCGCCGATCCGTCGATGGACAAGCAGGAGCTCTACGTCGCCGCCTCGCGCACCCGCGAGCAGACCTACCTCTATGCGACGCCGGAGATTCAGACCCGCCGCGAGGAGATCGCGCCGGGCAATCCCCACCTGCGCGAGGGCATACCGCACATCGCCGAAGCAGCCGAGCGCGACCGCGCGCAGCTCGCGGCGCATGAGGTCGCGCTGCGCTCGCGCTTCGAGGGCCTGCCGACCGAGGAGCTGGTCGCAAGGCGCGCTGAGTTGGAGGGCGCAGCCGATCGAGAGGCAGTCCAGCAAGAGCGTCGCGACGCTCTTAGAGAGCGGATCGAACGAGGCTACGAGGGCCTTAAGGGCTACGAGGCGCGCAGAGAGGCAGCCGAAGCGCTACCGCGCCGCGAGCGCAAGGACGAGCTGCGGCGGATCGACAGCATGGAGTCAGCCTCACGCAGGCAGCAATCGCGTCTTGAGGCCGAGATGCAGGAGGCCCCCACCCCGGGGGATGCGGCGCGGCGGGAGTTCGCCGTCGCGGATCGCGTCCTCGTCGAGCGGCGGCAGTTGGCGATTACCGCCGCGCGCCTTTCCCCGCCGACCTACATCACGAAGGAGCTGGGGGAGAGGCCCACCGATCCGGCGAAGCGGAAGGCATGGGATCGAGGCGTCGCTGGGATCGAGCGCTACCGCCAAGAGCACGGCATCAAGGACCCGAACAAAGCCTTTGGCCGGGAGGCGAAACGAGGGGCCGAGCGGGCACGCCAGCAAGCCGCAATGCGACGGCTGCAAGAAATTCAGCGAGTCCTCGGACTTGGACAGCACGCGGCAAGAGCGCGCCAGCTTGGCAGGGGGTTGAGCATCGGCCGGTGAATGGCCGCACCCCGACCTACCGACATTGAAGCGCCGCGAGGGCAGCCATCAACCCCCTGTGGGGGTCGGGCGCAAGCCCTTGACTGCCACCCTCGCGGCGCTAGTTATGCGGGTAGGTCGGGGCGGGAGGAGTGGCGAATCGAAACCGACGACGCCTGACCCGCCGCGATCAGGGCAACTCGAACAACTCGGCGAAGCGGACGGCGGCATGTGTAGGGACGACGGTTCCGGCGTGGTCGCGCAGCAGGCCCGAGCGTTCGAGACCGTTGATGGCCACGATCACGTCGTCGTCACGTCCCGGATCGTCGGGTCCCACCGTCATCTTGCGGACAAACTCCCCGCGTGTCAGGTGTTGCGGGTGCAGGTAAAGCGCTTCCTCGATGACCGCGCGTTCCAAGACCTCGGGGTCGTACCTCGGCTGCATGGCGGCGTCGGCGGTCACGGATTCGCGTTGAACCCCGCGTTTGTCGGTCTCACCATTTCGTCCCGGTCCAACGTGACCAGGCCCGAGTCCTGAAGTTGGTCGAGCGCCCTTTCGGCGGTCTCGACCTCCCGCTTGTCCTTGGGGTCCGACACAATCCTTTCTGTGATGAGGAAGTAGGCCGCCCAGACGGTCGGTAGCTGGTCGATGACCTCGGCGAGGATCTTCTTCTTAACCTTTGCGGGGCTGTACTTCGCCGGGGTGCTCATGGGCGGGAACGTAGGTCCCACCACTCAGGAAAGTCACTTCGGAGGACCGGATCGTTTTCGGAGTCAGGGAGCGGTGGAGCGACAAGCGGCGCGGCGCTGGGCGTTTTCTCCCGGGATCGTTTCGTTCCCTGAGAACGATCCGCGCACAGGCGCAGACTCCCGCTCAAAATGCCCTCTGAGAGTGAAGTGGCGGGTCAGGGCCTTGCGGCCCGACCCGCCGTTTTCACGGCTGAATCAGCCGACCTTGAGGATGGAGACCATCGGCGCAGTCGGTTTCGTAGCTGCGATCTTCACTCCCATCACCCCCTCCCATGATTGCTAAAGATTTCCCGATCAAATCTAACTGACGGAAACCATTCAAGGACGAGGGCGTATTGATCTAGGTATGCCCGTAGACTGCGCCGCCTTCGATCAGATCAAATGGATTGGCGAAAACGAATGGGCAGGGTCTGGATAGGCGTCAGAGAGCGGGTGGACCACCTGCGGCGGTTGGCCGTGGTCTTCGCCGTGCCCATTCGGCTCAAGATCGTCACGGAGCTTTTCCAGCGCGACATGAGCCCAAAGCAGTTCCAAGAAGAGTTCGGGGGTGGCTCGCTCCCCCGAATCGCCCAGCACTTTGAACGGCTCAGGGAAACAGGCTGGCTGAGGCACATACGAAGCGAGGGTCCTGGGGGCAAGCGCCGAGGGGGCGTCGAGACCATCTACCGCGCGACGGAACTGGCCTTCTGCGACCGGCCGACTTGGGCGGCGCTACCCCACTCGATCAAAGTCGCCTTCAGTTGGAACACCTTCGTGGAGATCGCCGAACAGTTCCGAGCGGCGCTCGAAGCTGAGACCGTGCAGGCCCGCCCGGACCTTCCCCTCAGCGGTACGCGGCTCCTGCTCGACATGGAGGGCTGGAGGCGGGTGGCCGATGCGGTGAGCCAGGAGTTCGCGGACCAGTTCGAGGAGCAGGAGGACGCGAGGCGTCGGGCCGAGCGGACGGGGGGCGAGCTTTTCCGCATCGGCTCGACGTTGCTGGCCTTCGAGCTACCGATCAGTGAGGGCTTCCAGTTCGGTCCCGAGTTGGTCGTGGGCGAGACCCTGATGATCCCCTTTCCCGTCCGCGTCTCCAAACTCTTTGAGGACGAGGTGTGCTTGCAGATCATGGACGAGGCGAACCGGGGCTCTATAAGTGTCCCGGAGTTCCACAAGAAATACGGCAAACGGTTCGGCCTGGGCAGACCCATGATCCGACGCCGCTTCGACAAACTGGTGCAGTACGGCTGGCTGAAGGTGGTCGCCTACGAGAGCGGAGGAAAGCGCAGGGGTGGAACCGAGAAGTTCTACGGCGCGACCGGCCCCGCCGTCTACGACGAAGACGAGCGGGGTCCGTGGGCCAAGGTGTCGGACGACTTCAGCGAGACCAAGGACTGGCAGGTATTCGAGGAAATCTCCAGGTGGGCCAAGGCCTCGATGGCGGCGGGCACGATCGTTCGTCACGACGAGACCTGCCTAGCCTGGCCGATCCTCAATCTCGATGAGCAGGGCTGGGAAAAGATCGTGGCGTCCATGGAAAAGCTGCACGCATTCATCCTCACGGAGCAGGAGCTAGCCGAAGCGCGTTTGAGGGAAGGCGACGGGGAGCCGATAGCGATGGTCGTCGCGCTCGGCGCGTTTGAAATGCCAGCGCCGGTCAAGGAGCCGTGAGACCGAGGGTTTCGCTATCGGGCACGCGAAGTGAACCGGACGCTCTGACCGCTTAGAGTGCTGGGCGGCTGGAACCTCTGCGGGAAAACCTCGGCGGTTGACCTCCCATGATCGCCAGGGGCCGAGCGTTCCTTCCGGCTGGTTCCCAATCAGGGAGAACGACATAGGGGACGGGGACGGGATTGATGCCCGGCCCCGTCCCCCCGTTCGATACTTGAGGCCGCTTCCGGGGGAGTCGAAATGGACGCCGAGAAACTCGAACCCCCGGCGCGCGGATTATGATGCTGGCAAGTTCTTGAGGAACGGAGTCGCGGCCCTCAGCGCTCGCCAGCATGGGACTACTGCGCTAACGAGACTCGAAGCACTACGACTTTGGTTGGGTCTAATTGGCAGTGAAACTGTCCTGCATGAGCTGAATTTGCAAGGAGGGTCGGCATGTCTTGCAGCGACGTGAGCGCTCTGTTGGTCGTCCTCGGCTTGTTGGCCGAGTTGGTAGCCGTAACGTGGATTCTGCTGTCAGTCGGTATTGGTAGGTGGATTGGCGACAACGCCCTCCTCGCGATCCACCGCTCCAAAGGTCTTGCCCGGAAGATCTGGCCATGGACCAAGTCGCCCGAGGCCAAGACCGTTGAGATGTCAGCTGCACTCTCGGGGGGTGGCGCTATATCTGTCCGGGCCGAAAAGCGATGGCCGACCGATCGCCCGGCGCCGCAGGACTTGAAAGAGGTAGGTATGCGCTTGAACGAAATCGCAGCTGAGTTGAATGAGCACGAGCAGAAGATCGGCGAGCGAGCCCGGAGCGTGGAAAACGCTGTTCTTCGGGAGGTTGAGAAGGTTGAATCGGAGTTGACGCGCCGGCATGAGAAAACCGATAGGGAGATCGACGGGGAGATTCGACAGCGGTTCGCAGAGCGAAAGCGGGAGGGAGGCCTGTTTGCTGTGGGGGTCGGGCTTCAGCTCGCAGGAGCCGTTCTACTGCTGGGCTGCTGATTGCGAGGTTGCCCGAGAGGGTACGTGCGCCCTTCATCGCAACCTTGCCAAACCATAAGGTTTGGGAATCGACCCTCATACGGCAAAGGTTCTTTTTATCGTCGGGAGTGCTGCGTTCGAGCTAGCCGGTCTCGGATTTGTGGCGAAGGAGATTTGGGGTGCGAGGCAGAACGCGAGAGAAGTGCTGGGAGGCAAGTCAGGGGCCGAACTCAAGCTGCGTGTAGGGAGCGAGCTTTCGGGGAGCTATAGGATCGAGTCGGGTGACACGCCGATGACGTGGGAGCGCCTTCAGCGTATTGAGCAGATTCAGGACGAACAGCACCGTGAGACTAGGCGACTCATTGGACAACTGGCCGATCAGCTCCAGGGGGACATTGACAAGGTTCGCAATGAGGCGTTAAAGGCGGCCGCGGAACGCGACAGTGCGTTGCGGACCTAATTGCGTTGCAGGAGGGCGGCAGCATTCGCCTGCGTGCTGTCGGCGCGGTCTGTATTGCCATTGGAATCATGCTCGCGATTCCCGCGAACCTGGTCGGATGAGATGGCCAACGCCTTCGCACGAGGCCTGGCTTCAGTTTGGGCTCGGAGGCATCGGGACGCCAAGCTGTCGGCAAATCGATCGTGTAAGGCCCGGTCCGATCTCCTTGTGACGCGGCAGGGCAGAGACTTGCCCCTGCGCTCCGCGCCACTTAGAGTGCTTCGACCCGCCTATCTCGCGGCAGCCGTGACTGCGCAGGTGGCGCTCAAGGTCGCGACGCTTCACGCCGCAGCAACGAACCGAAGATGCTCGCGGTCGGCTGGCGGCGCCTGTCCGGCAAGCTCCTCGTCGGGCGTCAGCACGGTACGCAGGGCATCGAGGGCGTTCTCCTTGGCTTCCTCGCGCGTGCGGCCCTGACTGATTGCGCCGGGGACCTCCAGAATGCGCGCGACGATCCAGCCCTCCTCGTCGGGGCTGTCGTATGAGATCGTGAGATCAACCGATGCAGCGGCCATGGGGAGAACGGTAGCGCTTGACGCCGGTCAAGGCGGAGACTTTGTCCCGAAATTTGTCCCCGACTCCACCGAACTAGATCGAACTCAGTCGAACTCCTTGGACTCAGCAGGCACAGATCGACCGCAAACGGCTTGCTAGAGGCAATTCTCAGTCCGGAAACCGGGGTTCGAATCCCCGTAGCGGTACTGCTCTAGCAAGCCAATCTCATCCGTGACAAGGCCATGAACCTTGTTTTCGGCAACACTTTCGGCAACAGGTGTCAGGCGCGGTGCAAGGTCGGCGGCGCTCGTGCGACTCAAGGAGACGCCGTTGCTGTTGCCGCCGTGTTGCCGCCGCGCTCTGAATTCTGTTGCCGCTGTTGCCGCCATGGGTAGGGAGCCATCGTAGCTATAGCGGATCGGCGGGTGGGGCGGTCCACTCACGGCAGCAACTGGAAAGCGACCTCATGCCGCGGGCGGACGACGCTGAAATGACGGCGGTCGAGCGTCGCCACTTCGGTGACGTCGAGCCGCTCCGCTGCCGCGATCACCGAGGCGTCGACGGCGCCGAGCGGCAGGTCTCGGTACTCGGCGACGAGCTCCGCGATGCGGACGGGGTCGCCGGCATGCAACGGCTCGACCGCGAAGCTGCCGGCGGCGAGGTCGCCGAGGAAGCGGACCTCGGCCTGCCAGCCCAGCCTGGTTGCGATCAGGTAGGCCACCTCGGTGATGACGAGCGTGGGGAGGACGAGGGGGCCTGGGTGGGATTCGAGCAGCTCCAGGCAGGGAGAGTGATGGGCGTCGTCGGCGTCGACGTAGGCGTAGAGGGGCCCGGCGTCGAGGATCAGCGCGATGGGGCGATCTCCGAGGCGAGGATCTCCTCGATTCGCTCCGAGACATCGCTGTGGCCGCTGCGCCCGCTGCCGGCGGCACTGAGGCGTCGCCGCTCGCCCGCCCCGAGGTGCTGCTCGAGCGCGGTACGGGTGACATCGGCGATCGTCACGCCGCGCCGCTCGGCCTCGTGACGAAGCCGGGCGTCGAGGTCGTCAGGGAGCTTCACGGTGGTGCGGCGCATGGGGATGCCAGCATACCAGCCCAATTGAAGGGCCCGGCGCGGCCTCGGTTGACTGTGGTACGGCAAGATGTTCCGCATGGGTGGGGTGGCGATCGTGATGTTCAGCGACCTGGTCGATTCGACCGCGCTGCTGGCGAGCCTGGGAGACGACCGGATGGAGTTGGTCCGGCGGGCTCATGTCAAGGATGTGACTGATGCGGTCGACGGTGCGGGAGGGCGGGTAGTGAAGACGCTCGGCGACGGTGTTATGGCGAGCTTCGAGAGCGCGCTGGGCGCCCTTCATGCGGCGGCGCAGATCCAGGCGGCGGTGGAGCGCTTGGACGCCACATACGGTGAGATCGGCATCGCTGCGCGCGTTGGCGTGGCGGCGGGCGAGCCGATTCGCGACGGCGACGACCTGCACGGGATGCCGGTGGTGATAGCCAGCAGGTTGTCCTCTTCCGCGGGGACAGGGGAGGTGCTGGTTCAAGACCTGGTCCAGGCGCTGATCGCCTCGCGCGACGGTGTGAGGCTCGATGTGGCATCCGATTTCGAGCTCAAGGGTGTGCCGACCCCGGTGCGGGCTTCGAAATTGCTCTGGCGGGAGCTGGCAAAGGCGACGGCCGAGATTGATCCGGTGGTCGCAGAGCCCGGCCGAGATCCGCAGGCCCTTGGAGCCGACTCGACCGTGCAAGATCCACGCGGCGGGGCCCCGGGCGGCATTCGAATTCCGCCGGTGCTTGCCGCGTACGCAGAGGAGCCCCTGATCGGCAGAGACCGCGAGATCGCTGAGCTGCGCGACGCCACCGCTCCTCACGACGGGCGCCGGGCAGTCTTGGTCTTGGGGGAGCCGGGGATTGGCAAGACGCGTCATGCCGCAGCCGCTGCTGCAGAGGCCCATGCTGATGGGGCGGTGGTCGTGCTGGCGCGCTGTCCGCCCGAGCCGGTCGTTGCCTTCGAGCCCTGGGTGCGGGCGGTCGGCGAGTTGGCGCTTGCCGGCGACGACACCTGGCGAGCGTCGCTGGCTGAGGCGGCCGGCCTCGAGCTTGTGGCACTCGTGCCTGAGCTGAGCGAGCACGCGACTCTCGCCGACCGAGTTGCCGCCGACGACGTCGTGACCGCCGAGGGAGCCCGTTACCGGCTCCTTCGCGGCATCTGCGCGGCGCTCTCGTTCGCGGCGGGTGACGCGCCTCTCCATGTCGTTCTCGACGACGCCCACTGGTGCGACCCCGCTTCCGCACAGGCACTCGGCCACCTGCTGGAGAGCGCTCCCGGGCGGCTGGTACTGGTGGCGACCGCCCGGGATCGGGAGATGGGTCGCAGGCACCCGGTTTCCAGGGTCCTCTCCGATCTACGCCGCACCGGCGATCTCAACGAGCTCCGCCTGGCCGGGCTCGACGCGTCCGGACTGGCGGCCCTGGTTGGGGCGAGGGTTGGAAGGGCGATCACGCCGGGGCTTGCGGCGCGCCTGCAGACGCGCACCTCCGGCAACCCGTTCTTCGCTGGCGAGCTGGCTCGCGACCTCGAGGACAGAGGAGCCCTGGGGGATGAGGAAGCGCTCGAGGAGGCCCCGGTGCCCGAGGCGGTCACCGATCTCGTTGAGGAGCGCCTGGGACGGCTGGACGCCGACACCGAGCGCCTGCTGGCCGCGGTCGCGGCGATCGGGCCGGCGGCGCCGGTTGGCCT
>JBAREU010000217.1:0-4812 GCA_049796515.1 Solirubrobacterales bacterium | reverse complement strand
GCGCACGATCGAGGTCGCGGGAGTGGTCGGCCTGGCGGCGATCGCGCTGATGTTCTGGCGCGCCGATGAGTTCTCGCCCTTCCTCTACCGCGGCGGCTTCGCCCTGCTCTCGCTGGCCTCGGTCCTCGCCGTCGCCTCACTCGCCCACCCCGCCTCCCGGCTCGGCCCGATCGTCGGCTGCCGGCCGATGCGCTGGATCGGCGAACGCTCCTACGGCATCTACCTCTGGACCCTGCCGATCGTCGTCTTGACCACGCCCGAGGGCGCACAGGGTGCTGACCTCGTGCGGGCGATCCTCCAGGTGGCCGCGATCATGGGCGTCGCCGAGCTGTCCTGGCGCTACGTCGAGAACCCCATCCGCCACGGCGCCCTGGGCAGGCTGTGGACGCAGTGGAGGGCGGGGCGGTGGCGGCGCGAGCAGCTAACGCGCCGCGGCTGGGCGGTCGTCGGCGGCACTGCCGTGGTCGGCGCGATCGCCCTTGCCGGCCTGGCCGGCGTCGGCGTCTCCAACGAGCCGAGCGCGATCGGCTCGGAGACCGTCGCCAAGACGGTCACCGCGAAGAACGTGCGGCGGGCGCCGCTGGCGACCTCCTGCGACGCGGTCGTCCACATCGGCGACTCGACCTCGGAGGGCCTGGTCTCCTCCGACTACCTGCCCGACCCCGACCAGTTGATCAGCGCCCAGTACGCGCGAGTCGGCGCCACCACGCAGCACCTGGACGTCTCCGGGGCGCGCTCGATCTACGAGAACTTCGAAGGGCTACCGAACGCCCAGGAAGCGGCAGAAGGCTGGAAGAGCGAAGGCTTCACCGGTTGCTGGGTGCTGGCGATGGGGACGAACGAGGCGGCCAACGTCGCCGCCGGCTCCTCCGTCACCTACGACGACCGGATCGACAGCATGATGGCGACGATCGGCGACGAACCGGTGCTGTGGGTGAACGTGAAGTCGCGCGTCGCCAACGGCCCCTACTCGTCCTCGAACATGGAGGACTGGGACGAGGCGCTGCTCGAGGGATGCGACCGTTACCCGCACATGCGGATCTACGACTGGGCCGCCGACGTCAAGGACCTCTGGTTCATCCCCGACGGCATCCACTTCACCTCGGAGGGCTACGCGGAACGCGGCAGGCTGATCGCCGACGCGCTGCTGGTGGCGTTCCCCAACTCACACCCGCTGGCGATGGCCGACAGGGACGACTGCCTCATCTCGCCCTCACCTTCCTGAGACCACCTTCCTGAAGTAAGCCCAGCGGTCATAGAGGCCGAGCGCTGCCGCCAACGTGTCACCACGGATCGCCGTCGTGCCGCGGGTACCGATCAGCTTCGCGTACTCGATCCGCGGCGAATCGCCGCGCTTCGTCACCCTAATCCCGCGCAGCCGCCCGCTGAGGTAAGCACCGAGGCGGGTGTTCATCTCCGCCTGGGTGAAACGGAAGGTCCATTCGTGCTGCGGCGAGTAGTAGTCGTAGGGGTCGTTGACGCTACGTAGGTAGGGCACCTCGGGAGCACCGAGGAAGCCCGACTCGGTGCGACCGCCCGAGGAGGAAAAGTAGGTCGTCTGGGCGATCTCGCCGCCGTAGGTCGCCACCTGGTTTCGGGTCGTCCGCACCGCCTGGTCGGTGCGTTCGCTCTCGACCGCGACGCCGCCGTAGACCTGGGTGCGGGTATCGGCGTAGAGCTCGAAGCCGTTGCCCCCGACGTCGGTGGAGAGTGCGATCGAGCGGACCGCGACCGCGAACGCCTTCAGCGTCGCCAGCGGCCATTCGGGCGGCACCTCACCGGGCAGCGAACCGCGCGCGTAGGCGTTGACGTTCAACCGGTTGATCACATTGAGCGAGCCGGCCGCCGAATCGGTCGGCACCGCCTCGAGCGCGCCGCGGTAGACGCCGACGCCCGCGATCCGGACCATCCGCCGGCCCTCGGCGTGGAGCCGACCGCCGCAACGGGCCAGCAGCTTCCCCGAGCCAGCGAGCAGCCGCACCGAGGACCCTCGGCGGCGGGCCCGGTAGGTGCGGGCAGGGTCGAGCAAGCGCCCGCACGCCACCGTCGCGCCGCTGAAGGAGACGTCCCCCGGGCTGATCGCGAGCAGCACGCGGACCTGCGGCGCGGCGCGCGTCTCACCGATCCCGATGCCACGGTAGTAGTGGGCGAGGATCTGGCGGTAGCCCGCCCCGTGCTTGCCGTAGCCGTAAGCGCCGTAGGCGCTCATGCCGACGCCGTGACCGAACCCACCGCCCTTGACGATCCAGGTGACAGCGCCCTCAGCCGCCGCCGGCCCAGCTCCGGCCGCGGCGAGGATCAGCGACAGCACTGCGATCCGCGCTCTCGTCATCCGGCCGCAGGCTAGCGACGCCGCCCCACCCAAGCGCAAGATCCGCTGCTCCGAGGCGAAGGTACCCTGACCCGGTGATCGACCCCTCCCAGATCTACGAGCAGCTTTCGGCCGAGCTGCCGCTAGCGAGCGCCGAGGCAAACGCCATCGACCGCTGGCCAGAGTGGTTCCACCGTCGGGTCGAGACGATCGACTTCGACGACGTCGACGCGATCCGCCGTTCGGTGCGCCTCGACTTCTCCATACCCGGTGAGCTGTCCGACGTATCCGATCGGATCCATGTTCCGGTCGCGCTGGTGCCGAAGAGGGATGCCACCAGCATCGAGGTGACCGACGAGGCGGGAGCCCATGAGCTGGTTCTCACCAGCGTGGAGAGCCGAGAGCTCGGCGGCGACATGTTGGTGGCGCACCTATTTGCGGACGCCGCGGAAGGAGAGAGCGAGCCACCAGCCGCCGAGGCGGCGGAATTGCTGCAGAGAGTCGCCCTCCAGGACGACCCCGAGCTGGCATCGGAGCTGCTCTCGGCCTGGGAGAGAACGCACGCTCATCCCCAGGCCAGCCAGTCGCTGAGGGCGAATCGCGCGGCGGTGCTTGCCACGCGGCTCGTATCGAACGAGCTGGTCTTCGTGTCGCTCTCCCCCAACTCGATGCCGCGGCGCGTCCTGACGCTTCGGCACGAGGAGTCGCTGATCGAGATGCCACGGCCCAAGCTGGGCACGGTGGCTGGCTGGCGCCACCTGGGTGCGCGCATCGGCGAGGGTCTCGGCTGGCGGAACATCCCCGCAGTCATCGATCTGCGTGACCTCGGCAGCGCCGAGTCGGTGGACTTCGTCGTCAACGCACCGCCAGGAGTTCGGCTGCGCAAGCTGCGTGTCCCGATCGTCGAAGGCGAGACGATGCGATTCGAAACGGTGTGCTCGACCAGCTTTGCGGGACGTCGATCCTTCCATTTCTCGATTCCGGAGATGGGCACGGACGAGGCGGTGGCTGTCGGCGTCGAACTGCGAGCGGAGCCGAGCTACCCGGCCGCCGTCGCGGGGGCCTCGTTGTTCGGGGCCGCCGTGCTGGCGGCGGGACTAGGAGCGCTCGAGAGGCTGGACGCGGCCAGCGATGCGGGGGTCACCCTGCTGCTGGGGGGACCGACGCTGTTCGCCTCCTTGATCGCCCAGCCCGGCCGGGGAGCGATTGCAGCTCAAACGGTGCGGGGCGCTCGCATCCTGTTGGGCGCCGTGGCGCTGGCGACGTTCATCGCTGCCGCCTCGCTCGCCATGCTTCCACACGGCGACGCTCAGAAGTCTGTCTGGGCAGTGCTCACCGGGATCGTCCTGCTGTTCAGCTTCCTGCTCCTGCTTGGCCTGGCGCAGCGCGTCGGCGAAACGCGGCAAGCGCGGAAGAGCCGCGGCGTTCGGCGACGCGACGACGATTAGCCCACCGTGCCGGTCAGCTTCTTCCCCGTCGCGAGGTCCTCGGGTCCGACCAGGGCCGCCAGGCGCGCTCGCCCAGCAGGAAGGTGAGCGAGGGGACGAGCAGCGCTCGCACGACGAAGGTGTCGAGCAGGACGCCGATCGCGACCGTGGCGCCGATCTGGACAAGCTGCTCGAGCGGCAGCAGGGTCAGCGTGGCGAAGGTGCCGGCGAGGATCAGGCCGGCCCCGGTGACGACGCCGCCGGTGCCGACCAGGGCGGCAAGCGTTCCCTCGCGGGTGCCGAGCGAACGCGCCTCCTCGCGCACCCTGGTCATCAGGAAGATGTTGTAGTCGACGCCGAGCGCGACGAGGAAGATGAAGGCCAGCAGAGTCAGGTCGAAGGCGATCCCGCTGGACCCGAGCAGCTCGGTGAAGACGAAGGTGACGAGGCCGAGCGTCGCCGCAAAGGAGGCGACGACGGTCGCGATCAGGTAAGCCGGGGCGACCAGCGCCCGCAGGACCAGCACGAGGATCAGGCCGACGACGATCAACACCGCGGGGAGGATCAGCTTCGTGTCGCGGGCGTTGGTCTGCTCGACGTCGAGGTTCTCGGCGGGGATGCCACCGACGAGGGCGCCGGGGTCGACTTCATGGAGGCGGTCGCGGATGCGCTCGACCGTGTCCGCCGCCTCGCTGGAGAAGGGGTCGCCGCGCAGGATCACGGCGAAGGCGACCTCGTCGGTGCTGGTCGACGGCGGACCCGGCGAGGCGAGCTTGACGGCGGGAAGGCTCTCCAGCCGCTTCAGCACCGGGGCGAAGTATTCCTCGCTGGTGACGACGGTCAGCGGCGAGGACAGGCCGGGCGGGAAGTGCGCTTCGAGCGCTTCGGTGCCGCGGCTCGATTCGGTCGGCCGCGTCTCCCCTTGGCCGAAGCCGATCGTGCCGTGGTCGACGAGGTTGCCGAGCGCGAGGACGACGAGGCCGACGGAGACAACGCCGACGAGCGCCCGCGCCCGGCGGCGGATCAGGCCGGCGATCCGCTGCCAGCACCGGTCGGGCTCACGGCGCGCGAACC
>JBAREU010000216.1:0-5253 GCA_049796515.1 Solirubrobacterales bacterium | reverse complement strand
GGCGAGCGCCGCGCCGCCCTGAGCCTGATGGCCGACCTGCGCCGCGCCGCAACGCCGCTCGGCCTCCTCCCCGAGCGCGTCGACGCGCAAACCGGCTTACCGAGCTCGACCACGCCGCTCGCTTGGTCACACGCCCTCGCCATCCTCGCCCTCCGCGAGCTCTGGCCTGACGTGCCAGCGGGCTAGCGACCTTCACCCCTGGCTGCCGCCCTGGCTACCTGCTCACTAGCCGGCAGCAGCCCGGCCCATTCGTCGTGCACGGCGATGCGCTGCCGTGCCAGCCACTCGGCAAAGCAGGCGTCGGCATTGGCGCCAGAAGAGTACGGCCCGACGCCTTCCACATAGAGCATCCTCTCGGCTTCAAAGAGGCGCTGGTAGCGACGGTAAAGGGACCAGCGCTCGTGCGGACGCTCGAACTGGAGCAGCCCGGCCACGATTGCTCCCACAGCGGCGAGCGCAGCGGGGATAAGTTTGCCGAGGAGAAAGCCGAGCGTCTGCGTTGAGGCGACGATTAACACCGGGATCGCCGCGGTCGATATCAACAACAGCCCGGTCCCCCAGCGCGCTCTTCGCTCATTTACATCGGCCTTCCTCCGATGCTCGGCGATGAACGCATCGCACTCCGCCAGCAGTTTGTCGTTTGGAGTCATCTCGGTGTGAGGGGGTGCGCCACTCAAACCTCCACGTCCCTCGCCCAGAACTCCTCAAAGCGCTCAATGCGTGCGGACCAGAGCCGCCTTTCGGACTCGTTGGACTGCGCGGCCAAAATCCGGCCCAACAGCGGGCGGATTGCGTCTGCGTAGTCATGATCCGCCCCACCGTAACGCGAGGTATAGGCGATCTGCGACAACGGCTCAGGTGGCAGGTCGCCGAGGCGAGCGTCCAATCCGGCGACAATCTCGTCTCGCAGCTCGATGTCTTGGCTGATCGCTGCCATCTCGGTGAGCGATCGCACGGCGCCGTAGATCACCCACATGTACTCGTCGTCGAGCGCGCGACGCAGTATCTCTCCATTCTCGTGGTCGGGCCAGGCGCCTAGTGCATGAACCACCCGCCAGCGCGTAGCTCGATCGGCGGGGCTGGCACCCGCCCGCTCAGAATAGATCGCGCGCAGGAGGCGGGAAGCATCGGGGTCGATCGGAAAGCGCCGCACTACATTCGCCGTCGTCCAGCCAATTACGGGATCGTTGCGGCCGATCCGGGCGATCTCTCCCTCGCCCAGCGGTGAATCACCCGGCAGGCGGCAGAAAACACTCCGCCAATCCTCAAACCAAGCCGGCCCCGCCGGTTGAGCAGCGACAACGGTTGCCAGCTCGTCAAGAGAGGACACCGCCGCCATCGCCGTCGACACCCCGCCGGCAAAGCTCCGCAGCTGGTCGGCTGACCGCTGACGCGTGCCATCAACGGGGTCGAACATCTTTTCCGCAATAACCGCAAGCAGCGCGGTGCGCAGGTGCACACTCGCCGCTGCTGAGCCGTCCTGCTCGGCGGCCGCCAGAGCCGCGATAGTTCCTCGCCAGTTCCAGTTGTAGAGGCTGCGCAGAAAGGCATCGCATTCCTCCTCGCTGTCGATCTGCTCGAGCGCCAGCCCAAGTACGTCAAACGCCGCAGCATCGAAAGTCAGTGCGTCGAATGCCGCGGACGTCCAGCTGGAAGGTTCTCCGGCGAGGTGGAGGGCCGCGAGAAAGTCGTGCTCGATCTGGTGATCGAACGTCAGTACGTCATCCTCGCCGGTTACCGCCCCGCCGACCTTGAGCTTTCGCAGCGTCTCACTGTCCCCACCGGGGGCGATAGCTGACACAGGGAAGGTGCGCTGGCGAAGTTCTACATACACGTCAAAGGCCGCTTTTGCCAGAGCCTTCAGATCGTTACCCTCGATGTCTAGGTGCCTAGCGAAGAAGTCCCCAACCGCACTGGCACGTGATGCGAGCGCGAGCTTCCCGCCAAGCAGCGCACGATCAAGGAAAAACGGCGTTCGCAGCAGGCTCTCGTCATGGGCTTCTCGCGCCGCGTCCTCGTCTTTTAACTGCTCCAACACGACGCGATACACCTCGTCGGCGTCAAGTGGTTCGAGGCGCATCGTCTGCCAGCCGTTATCTGCGTAGAACTCGCCGGCGGTCCGATCAGTGACCAGCACGCGCAGTTTTGGGTGTTTGCGCATGTACTCGTCCAGCAAGGTGAGAATTGGCCGGCCGGTCTCACTAAATGGCACCTCGTTGAGCCCGTCGACAAAGACCATCACCGGCCGATTGGCCGCGATCTCCTCCAGCGTCTCGCTGCCGATCTTCTGGACCGCGGCACGCAACAGGCTGTCCAGAGAGGGCAGCAGATCGTCGCCGGACGGGTCGGCTGCGAGGCGTTTACCGTACTCGGGCCGCCAACGCTTAAGGTCGATCAGTACTGGGAACGGATCGAGTGGGCTCATCGAGGCCAAGACGGCGTTGTGCAGCATCGAGCTCTTGCCCATACCAGCGTCCCCGATCAGCGCGACGCCCTCGCCCTCCGTCGCGAGCGTCAGTGCATCGTTGGGCGTCAGTCTCCGCGTGCCCGCTCTCACCTGCGATTCGAACGGCCTCTCGGGAGGCGTGTAGAGGGAGGTAAGGCGCTCCCGCAATTTGCGCCGCGAGTCGAGTTCGAACTTTGACCCCCCGGCCGCAATCGCGGGGGTCGCGCCAATTAGTCCGATTGCCGCGGCGACGGCCGCCTCACACGCCGGCCCCTTCCAAGTGTCGCGCGTCTCCTGGTTCGCGTCGCCATCAATCCAGTCAGAGATCCCACGCAAGGCGACGAAGCTGAGCGCTAAACCATCGTCGGCTGCTTCCAGTGCCGCGTGCGCGACGCCCACCGTCTCCATGTCGACCGCAAGTGCACGCTCATATCGGTCGATAATTTCGACTACCTCGGGCGCTTTCGGGTTACCGAGGAGCTTGTCACCACACACTAGCTCGCCATACTTGATCTCTGGCCTGCCGTCGTCGGGCCACGTTGTACGCAAGCGCTCGCGCCAGCTTGGCTCAAGCTCATCGAGATCGCGGGCTGCCGCACTGAGTCGGGGTGAAATCGGTTGCCAGCGAATGTAGATCGGGGTGCGCTCGCCCTCGGGGCCACTGCCAGGCTTGAGCTTTTGCAGCTCGTGGTAGTGCAGCAACTCGCTTACGACCACATCTCCCAACGCGAGCCCCTGTCGCCTCGCTGCCCGGCTGTGTTCCAAGCCACCGCCGCAGTCAGCGATGACCAGCGATCGCGGTGCCCAAGTCGCGAGCATCCGCGCGGCGAAGGCCTGCGCGGCGAGAAGCGATCGAGATGCGGTTTGGCCCTCGACGACGATGTGAGAACCCCCATCTGACGAAGGCAGCTCGGCCACAGTCCAGTTCCACCCGCCTCGCTCTTCCTTTCGGGCATCACCGACGAGGCTTAGAAAGGAGCTATGCGCCTCCTTAACAACCGTAATCACTCCGAAGGAGCAGCCGTACTCCTGGGGCGACCCTGCTGTGATCAAGGCTGGGTTCAATGCCCCCCTCCGCATCTCCCGCGCATGGCCGGATTGTTGCAGCCACATCTAGGTACGAACCCTCGGTTTGGCGGTCAGGACAGGAGCGCGTCGAGGGCGGCGGCGACCGCCTGCTCGGCGGTTTCGACTGGGACGACGCCGGGGGCGCCCTCCATCCGCTCGCGGCCGGTGAGGCCCCAGCTTCGCAGGGCGATGACGGTCTTGCCGAAGGTGCGGGCATGGCCGATCTCCGAGAGGGTGCCCCACTCGCCGCCGATCGCAATCACGGCGTCGCCGCTGGCAACAACTGCGAGGTTGCGGGCGTAGCCGATCGCGCTGGCGACGACGTGGGTGCAGTGCGGGTTCGCTTCCTCGACCGAGACGCCGGGCACGATCCCGATGACTTCGCCACCCGCCTGCGCCGCGCCGCGCGAGGCCGCCTCCATCACACCGCCGAGCCCGCCGCAGACGACGGTCACACAGGCCTCGGCCAACCCGCGCCCGACCGCCTCGGCCAGCCTCGCCACCTCCGAAGTCTGCTCACAGTCACCGGCCCCGATCACCGCGACCTGGCGGAACCGGCGCTCGCCGCCCCCTGGTGCAGCTGGCGGATCACTCATCGCTCGCCGAGCCTTGCATCGTTCGCATCAGCTCCAGGGCGCCGGCCTTGTGCAGCGGTTCGTTGAGGTTGCCGCACTTGGGGCTCTGCACACAGGAGGGGCAGCCAGACTCACAGGGACACTCACCGATCAGGCGCTCGGCATCGCCGAGCAGGCGCTCGAACTGCTCGTAGCCGCGCAGCGTTATCCCCACCCCGCCCGGGTGACCGTCGTAGATGAAGATCGTCGAGCGGCCGGTCTGGAAGTGGACGTTGGTCGAGAGGCCGCCGATGTCCCAGCGGTCGCACATCGCGATCAGCGGCAACACCGCGATCTGGCCGTGCTCGGTCGCGTGCAGGGCGCCAAGCAGGACGTCGGGCGGTAGGGCACCGCTGAGCCCCTCCGGCAGCACGTACCAGAGCGCCTGGGTCACGAAGTGCTGCTCGGGCAGCTCGAGCGCGACGATGTCGATCGGCTCCTGCTCAGAGATCGAGACGCGCTGGAAGGCGATCACCTGCTCGCTCACCGAGACTTCGCCAAAGTGCAGCTCCACGCCCGCGGTCGTGCGCTGCTCGCGCACCCGCTCGATGTAGATCTCGGTCTCCTTCTTCGGCCGCGTGTACCAGTCGCCGTCGAAACGGGAGACGATCGCCCGCCGCCCCTCGACGTCGAGCTGCTCGACCTCGTAGGAGCGCCCCAGGTGAAGGTAGATCGCGCCCGGGTGGATCGTGGTGAAGGCGCGCTCGGCCTCGACCAGGCCGAGCATCTCGCCGGAGTCGCGCTCTATCACCGCGACCGAGTCGGCCGAGGCGGAGCGCAGCGGGATCTTGGCAGCGATGAACTCGCTGCCAGCGGGCAGCAGCCGCCCGCCCGCCCGGCGCAACTGCCCTGCTGAGGTCAACCGCTCTGCCCGATCTCGCCACCCCTCGCCGAAGACCTCATCGTCCTCGTTGCTCAGCGGTAGCTCATACGCAGCGGCGACCATGTGCCGCGAGGCGATCTGCTCGCTCTCGTGGTCGAGGATCGCTGCCTCGACCGGCCGGCCGACGAACTCGTCCGGGTGGCGGCAGAAGAACTGATCGAGCGCATCGGCGCCGGCGACGTAGACGGCGAGCCCGCGACGGCGCCGCCCTGCCCTGCCCCACATCTGCCGCAGGCTCGCCA
>JBAREU010000215.1:0-1653 GCA_049796515.1 Solirubrobacterales bacterium | reverse complement strand
CCGTGCGCTTGGCCGCCCGCTGCGCCGAGGTCGACGCGGTTGGAAGGACCGCCGCGCTGCTCGAGCGGGGCGGCGCTGGCAGGGGAGCTCTCGCGGCCGACCCGGGCGCGTGATAGGACACTTGGATGCAACGAGATGAGGTCTTCAACCTGGTCCGCGACCACCTCGCCGAGGAGCTCGAGGTCGACCCGGCCAAGATCGCCGAGGGGACCCGCTTCAAGCAGGATCTCGACGCCGATTCGCTCGACCTCTACGAGCTGGTGATGGAGCTCGAGGACCGCTACGGGATCACGGTCTCCGAGGAGCAGGCGGCGCGGATCGAGACCGTCGGCGACGCCGTCTCCTTCGTTCTGGAGTCTTCGCCGGCGTGAGCGTCGAGGCGCTCGCGGGGCTCGTCGAAGAGCTTCCCGACGACCTGCGGCGCAGCGCGCTCACACACTCCTCCTGGACGGAGGAGCAGCCGCGGTCCTACGAGCGGCTCGCCTATCTCGGCGACAGCGTCCTTGCCCTCACCGTCGCCGCCGGTATCTACGCCCGCTTCCCCGAGGTCGACGCGGGCGGCCTGACCAAGATCCACAACCATGCGGTCAGCGGCGTCTCCTGCGCCGAGGTCGGCCGCGAGCTGGGAGTGCCGGCGATGCTGGCGGAAGCCGAGCCCGAGGCGGAGGAGGCGATTCCGGCCAGGGTTCTACTCGCCGGCTCGCGGCCGCTGCCGGAGGTGACCGAGGCGCTGATCGGCGCCTGTTTTATCGCCTTCGGCTTCGAGCGCGTCGCCGCCGCGGTTGCCGCCGCCTTCGAGGCCCAGATCGAACTCGCGATCGAGGCTCCGGTAGATGCGAAGTCGGCGCTGCAGGAGCTGCTCGCGCGGCGGCGGGCACGCGTAACCTACGCCGTGATTGGCGAATCGGGACCCGCGCACCGGCGCACCTTCGAGGTCGAGGCGACCGTCGAGGGCGAGCGGGTCGGGACAGGAGCCGGGCGGAGCAAGAAGGCGGCCGAGCAGGCGGCGGCCGAGGAGGCATTGAAGCGACTGGGCGGCTGAGCGGGGATGCGTCCGACTCAAACGCAAGCCTTGCCAACCGAGGACGAGACATGTATCTGAGATCGATCGAGATGAAGGGGTTCAAGTCGTTCCCCGCGCGCACCAAGCTGGAGTTCTCTCCGGGCGTCAGCGTGATCGTCGGGCCCAATGGCTCGGGCAAGTCGAACATCACCGACGCGGTGCTTTGGGCGCTCGGTGAGCAGAGCCCGGGCGCGATCCGCGGCGCCTCGATGCAGGACGTAATCTCGGCCGGCGGTCAGGGGGTCGGACAGCGCCGCGCCGCCGAGGTCGAGGTCGTGATCGACAACGCCGAGGGCCGCGCGGCGACCGAGCTCTCGGAGATCGCGATCCAGCGCAGCCTCGACCGCTCCGGGGATGGCGTCTACCGGCTGAACGGGGCCCGCTGCCGGCTCGTCGACGTGGTCGAGGTGCTCTCCGACACCAACCTCGGCCGCGAGATGCACTCGGTGATCAGTCAGGGCCGGGTCGAGTCGATAGTCCACTCCAAGCCGCGCGAGCGGCGGTTGCTGGTCGAGGAGGCGGCGGGGCTGGGCAAGCACCGCAAGCGCCGCCGCCGTGCCGAGCTGAAGCTGCGCGCCGCACGCGACAAC
>JBAREU010000214.1:0-2695 GCA_049796515.1 Solirubrobacterales bacterium | reverse complement strand
GGTCGCGAGGAGGCGTTCCTGCGTGGCGCGGATCTCGGCGCCCAGCGCTGCGGCTTCCTCACGCGCCCCGCCGACCTTGTCGCGCAGGACATCGACGTTCGCCGCCCAGGCGGGCGCGACCGCGAGCACGACCAGGCCAAACAGCGCAATTGCAGGGAGTTTCCGCACGAGGCGGATGAGCGTAGCGAGTCCTACCCCTCGGGAACGTCTCTACTGGCCAGGTACAAGGCGACGCCCAGGCCCAGCGCCGCGACGCCCGCGCCGATGCGGATCTGACGCCGGTAGCGTCGCCGTAGGTAGGCGACTGCGAAGCGCAGCGCGGCCTTCCCGACCCGGTCGTACATCAGCCTCCACCCTCCTCGTCGCGCTGCCGAATCCGGTGCGCCATCCGCGACTGCAGCGACCAGAGCTCGATGAAGCCCGGCGACGCGGTCTGCGAGAAGAGGCCGCCCGACTCGGCAAAAGAGGCAAGGTCGGCGTCATAGACGGCGTTGGGCGAAGAGCGGGTGACGACTCGCACACTCCCTTTGTACAGCCTCAGGCCAATCGTCCCGCTCACCTGGGCATTGACCGCGTCCATGTACGCGTCGAGATCGGAGCGCAGCGGCTCCCACCAGAGCCCGGCGTAGACCAGGTAGCCCCACTTCTGGTCGAGGCCCGGCTTGAACTGGTTCTGGTGGATCGTGCCCACCAGCTTCTCCAGCTCTTGGTGTGCCGGCAGCAGAATGGCGGCAGCCGGAACCTCGTAGATGTCGCGCACCTTGAGGCCGACGATCCGGTCCTCGATGTGGTCGACGATCCCGACCCCGTGGCGGCAACCGATCTCGGCCGCCGCTTCGAGCAGCTCGACGATGCCGAGCCGCTCGCCGTTGAGGGCGACGGGCACGCCCGCCTCGAACTCGACGGTGACCGTCTCCGCCCCCTCGGGCGCCTGCTCGGGCCGGGTGACCAGCTGGAAGACGTCGTCCTCGGGGGCGTGGCCGAGGTCCTCGATCCAACGACCCTCCGAGGAGCGGCCCCAGAGGTTGTCGTCGATCGAGTAGGGCGCCACCTCGGTCCCCCCCTTGACCGGGATGCCGTGCTCGCGCGCGTAGGCGATCTCCTCCTCACGGCCCATCTGCCACGAGCGCACCGGGGCGATCGTCTTCAGCTCCGGCGCCAGAGTGGCGACGGTCGCCTCGATCCGCACCTGGTCGTTGCCCTTACCGGTGCAGCCGTGGGCGATCGTGTCACAGCCCGAGCGCCGCGCGTACTCGACCGCCAACGCGGCGATCAGCGGGCGACCAAGCGCGGTGAAGAGCGGGTAACCGCCGCCGTAGAGGGCGTTCGCCTTGATCGCCGGTACGACGAAGTCGCGGGCGAAACGCTCGCGGGCGTCGACGACGTGGCACTCAAGCGCGCCGAGGCGTTTCGCCTTGTCCTCGATCACCGCGTAGTCCTCGCCGGGCTGGCCGAGATTGACCGTGAGACAGACGACCTCCGCCCCGTAGCGATCCTGAATCCACTTCAACATCACGCTCGTGTCGAGGCCGCCGGAGTAGAGCAGCAGCACCCGCCGCACCTCGGCGGGATCGGCCTCGTAGCTCGCCGTACGGACCTGCTCTGGGGGCGACTCGCTCATTCGGCGGGAATCCCGCCGCTGCCGCCTTCTTCTTCGGGGGTGGTCGTCGGCGGTTCGGTCGTGGGTTCGGTCGTCGTCGTTTCAGTCGTAGTCGGTGCGGTGGTCGTTTCGGTGGGGGCTTCGGTCGTTTCCGTGGTCGTGGTCGGCTCCGTGGTCGTTTCCGCCGTGGTCGGCAGCGTGGTGACCGGGGCGCTGGAGCCGTCGTCGCCGTCGGAGGCAATCACAACGATCGCGACGACGAGGCCGACTATCACCGCGATCAGACCGGCGACGAGCAGGCGCATGTTGCCGCGCTGTCGCCCACCGGGCTGCTCCGGCTGTCCCATGATTCGGGTCGGGTCGTCGTGCATCAGGTGTCAGAGACTATGACCGTGTGCGGTTGTCCCGAGGTCCGGGGCCGCGGAGAGGGAAATCTAGCCCTCTGGGCCGAGGATCGCATCGAGGATCTCGCTGGTGTCCTCGATCTCGAAGCCGTTTCGCAGTCGCGCCTCGATCTCCTCACGATCGGCGCCGGAGACCGCCATCTGGGTGGCGAGCAGCCGTGCCCCGGCGGAGCCGGAGCGACGCGGGGTGAGCGGCTCGCCGTCCTCGCTCGCCTCGTGCGATACCTCGACCGGTTTCAGGTGCCCGCTGGGACGCTCGCCCGGGACGGGAGGATCGAGCTCATCGGCGAGCTCGCGCAGGCGTTCGGCAACAATCCGGTCGGCGCGGCTCTTCGCCTCTTCAAGGTAGCGCTGTGCCTGGGCCTCGGCGTCGTCGATGACGCCCGCGGCGGCGCGCTCGGCGGCGTCGACGATCGTCGCCAGGCGTGCGGCAGCGTCCGCGGCCGAAGCCGGTGGACGTCCCTCCGGAGGTCGCCTCTCCGCACTCATACCGTTGAGTAGCTTAGGAGCGAATTCTCGATCAGTGAAACGGCGCGCTCGATTTGGGTCAGTTCGACGGTCAGCGGCGGCAGCAGCCGTAGCGTGCCGGGCTCGGGGACGTTGACGATCAGGCCGTTGCGCAGCAGCTCGGCGCCCACTTCGGCGGCGTCGATCCCGCCCTCCAGCCCGACTCCCAGCATCAGGCCCCGAC
>JBAREU010000213.1:0-4477 GCA_049796515.1 Solirubrobacterales bacterium | reverse complement strand
GTCGCCGAGTCATTCTTCGCCACGCTGAAGAAGGAGCTCGTCCGCCGTCGCTCCTGGCCGAACCGACGCGAACTGCAGAGCGCTGTCTTCGACTACATCGAGTCGTTCTACAACCGCGAGAGGAGACCCTCCACGCTCGGTTATCTCTCTCCGAGAGAGTTCGAGGAGATCTCAACTCATCAACAGAAAGAAACTGAAACAGTCAAGCCCTGACCTGTCGCCCGAAGCGGGGGAAGACCATATGCTCAGCGATCAGCGCGTGGGAACATTATCCCTCCTACGTGGGATAAGACCATCCTTGGTGAGTGGCCATGGAAGCCAATTTGGCAAGAAGCGAGCCTCATGCTCCAGCGCACTAGGTGCTTGATTGTGATTGGTTATTCAGTTCCCCAAACTGATCTCATGTCACAAGCTCTAATTCGTTCCTCATTGAGTGGCGGAAATCTACGGGTAGTGGTGGTGGTTAACCCAGATTCCAACGCAAGAGGAAGCATGATCGAGTTAGCCCGGGGAGCGATTACGCCTAGTACGCGGGTATTCGAGTTAGACACTCTGAGTGAATTCGCGCAGCTCCTAGACGAGACTCCCAGGCAATTTCGTCAGCGACAGGACATTGTGCGTCGCCTGCGAAAACTTGCCGAGCGAGTCGAGTCAGTTGAGGAGATCGCTGATGCGCTGGAATGGCATGATCTTGATGACCTCGAGGATCGGGTTGACGAACTAGAGGAACAAGATTTCGACGACCTGGAGGAGCGCCTTGAGGGTCTTGAGCTTCAGGTGGATGGCCTTGAAGCCGATGTGTCGGCACTTGGATAGAGGTCATTGCAAAAGGTCGGCTAGCACGTACTCGAGCAGCGCGCGGCCGTGGTCAGAGGCAACCGCGATGTCGTCGGCCGAGATCCGGGCTCGGTGCAGGGATTGCATGCGGAGGACGTCGCCATTGGTGCGGTTGTTGGGGAAGACGCCGGCGTAGGAGACGCCGAGGCGCTCCAGGTGGTCGGCCAGCAGGGCCGTGGCAGGGTCCTCCAGGGGAAGGTCGAGGTAGACGGCGTCGAGGCCCTTGCTGTGGAAGAGGTGGTGGCGCTCGGCCGCGACGACGGTCTCCAGGTCGGCACCCGGTGTGCGGGCGGTGAGCAGGGCCAGGTTGTGATCCTCGTCCAGCTCGACGTGAAGGTCCGTTCGCTCGGGGATCTGGGCGCCGGCCGGCGGATCGGCGAGGGTGCCGCGCAGCTCGCACAGCTCCAGGGTCTGGCGGATGACGTCGCGGTGGCGTTCAGGCGCGTAGACCTTGCGCTCGTGGCCATCGTTGAGCTTGGTGTAGAAGAGGGCGGCTGATTGGCGGCGGGGACGTTGATCGCTCGCCGCGTCATTCGAGACCGAGGCGGGGATCCAGCCGAGCAGGAAGCCGGTCTCGTGGGCGCCGAGCTCGAGGTTGGCGCGCTGGCTATAGGGATGGGCCGCGGTCGCCTCGCTGTACATGCCGGCCAGGCCACGCTCGGTCGCCCAGTCCATCAGGTGGCGCTTGGTTCGGGTGAAGAGATGCTGGCCGCGCGCGGAGGGCATCGTCACCGCCTGCCCCGAGTGGCCGACCGCGTCGCCGGCCGCGGCGAGGCTCATCCCCTCGTGGCAGAGCAGCTCGCCGTCAACCGACTCGGCGACCCAGGAGACGTACGTGCCGGCCGCCAGTCTGGCCTCCACCTCGGCCACGTCGTAGACCCAGCGCACGTCGTAGGTCTCGCCGTAGGCGACTCGAATCGCCTCGCTGAGGATGACTCCCTCCCCAGGCTTCAGATACCTGAAAGTGACTGTGTCCGTTCCCACGTTGTCGATAAGCCCCTCTATATTCGATAAACACGCCCGCCTAGCTCAATTGGCAGAGCGCTTCCCTTGTAAGGAAGGGGTTCCCGGTTCAAGTCCGGGGGCGGGCTTTCCCTCAGGCGTCGCCGCTGAGAACCCGGGCCTTCTCCGCGGCGAGCTCCTCGTCGGTGAGGATGCCCTTCTCGTGCAACTCGGCCAGGCGCTCGAGGCGCCGCAGTCGGGCCTCCTCCGCGTCGGCAGGGGCCTCGCCGACCTCCTCGCCTTCTCCGTCGCTCGGCCTGCGCATCTCAGGCAGGCGCAGTTTCGAGGCTCGCTCTCCCAGGTTGGCGCTTTTGACCGCGCCGACGACCCGCTCTTTGGCGCCGCCGAAGTAGTCGGCGATCTGGGCGTCGGAGAATTCCTCGCTCGACTGACGGCGCAGCTCGTGGATGCCAAAGGCGACGAAGCCGGCGACGATCAGCGTGGTCAGGAAGGAGCGCAGGTTCTGCGTTGGCGCGGAGAGGAAGTAGAAGCAGACGACGATTGCCAGGCCGGTGTAGACGTAGGGGGCGTAGTCGCGCAGGAACGGCGTCATGAAGCGCCGGGTGGAGCGGGCCGACCCGGTCGGCGAGCCGAGCCAGCCGGCGATCCCGAAGAGGACGCCGAAGACGATCACCGTCGTCGCGATGCTGACCATCAGCGAGGTGGAGATCGACCAGGCCGCTTCGGCCGCGGGCTTGACACTTTCTTCCTTGACGAGCTGGTCGACGACGATGCCGCCGGCGATCTCGCGGGCGACGATCACGGCAAAGCCGGCGGCGATCAGGCCCACGCCGCAGAAGAGCACGGTCACCCAGCGCCCCTCGCGTGAGAGGTAGATCGCCAGGCCAAAGGCGAGCAGCGTGAGCAGGGTGAGGACGATCGCCAGGCCCTTGACGGCGACGGCGATGTCCTGCGCGGTCTTCAACTGGTCGGAGCGCAGGATCGTCACCTGGCCCGCGTCCGGCGGAAGTTTCTCGGCCAGCTGGCCGCCGATCCCCACCTGATCGGCGAGGTTGGTGACGAGGCTGCCGAGGTTGAGCGTGACCTCGCCTTCTTCGGTCGAGACCGCCTCTTTCTTGTCTTCGAGCACCGCCAGCAGCTGTTCGTGTGCCGCCCGGTTGGCGTCCTTCCAGAGGTCCTGTGCGGTTGCGGTCTTCAGCACCTGTTCGGCGCCGCTGCCCGCAACCTGCCGCAGCCCGCCCGAGGCCGGCCCGGCCAGATCCTTCAGGTCGCCCGGCAGGATCCCCTCGAGTTCTTTTTCGACGTCGACGTTGTTGTAGAGCTGGTCGACCAGATACTCGCCCACCGCGGCGCGGATCTTTTGGTTCTGGATCAGCCGTCCGCTGGTGTCGACCCAGTCGTCGGTGTTGAGCGCCTGGCGCTCGGTCCAGATTGCGAAGACGCTGAGGAAGGCGAACACCGAGCCGAGCACCACGAGGGTTTTAACCGTGCGTCGTCGTGCGCGGCTCATCGCTGGGGATGCTATACGTGACTTGGTGAAGCTCGAGGGCATCCACCACATCACGGCGATAACCGCCGACGCGCAGAAGAACGTCGACTTCTACGCCGGGGTGCTGGGCCTGCGCCTGGTGAAGAAAACGGTCAACCAGGACAACCCGACCGTCTACCACCTCTTCTTCGCGGATGAGAAGGGCAGCGCCGGCTCCGACCTGACCTTCTTCGAGTTCCCCGGCGTGTCGCCGGGACGGGCGGGTGCGGGAGATGTCCACCGGATCGTCTGGCGGGTCGGCTCGCACGAGGCGCTCGACTTCTGGGACGAGCGGCTTGCCGCCCACGGCGTCGAGGCGGAGCGCGCTGGGGCGAGCCTGCGCTTCTCCGATCCCGAGGGCCTCGATCACGAGCTGGCAGTGGTCGAGGTTCCCGACGAGCCGCTCAGTGCCGAGCACCCCGACATCCCGGTTGAGCTGGCACTGCAGGGCTTCCACGCCGTCTGCGCGTACGCGGCGGCCCCCGACGCCAGCAGCGCCCTGCTGGAGGCGCTCGAGTTCGAGCAGGCCCAGGAAGGCTGGGAGGCGCGCGGCGAGAAGCGCGGCGGCCTCTACCTCTATGACGATCCGCCCGAGGAGCGCTCCCACCAGGGGGCCGGCAGCGTCCACCACGTTGCCTGGGCCTCGACGATGGACGATCACGAGGCGTGGCGCGAGCGAGCGGTCGCGGCCGGAGCGCAGGTGACGCCGCTGATCGACCGCTTCTACTTCCGCTCGATCTACTTCCGCGAGCCGAGCGGCGTGCTCTTCGAGATCGCGACCTTGGGGCCGGGCTTCACGGTCGACGAGCCACTGGAGCACCTCGGCGAGAAGCTCTCGCTGCCACCCGACTACGAGCACCTGCGGGCCGAGGTGGAACCAAACTTGCGCCCGGTCGTCAACCCGCGCGTCGCCGAGAACAAGCCCGGGTGAACGGCAGCTTTGTCTGGAGGGACGCGGGCCGGGTCGTCGTGCTCCGGCACGACGGCATCGCGCAGGCGCCGCGACTCCTCCACGAGCACGGGTTCGCCGGCTTTGAGCTCTTGACGACCCCGCGCGCCCTGCCCGGCGCCCCCGAGCTGGAGGCAGCGGCCAGGGCGGTCCACGCGGTTCCGCCTGGGCAGGTACCGGAGGCGGCCGCCGTCCTGCTC
>JBAREU010000212.1:0-4405 GCA_049796515.1 Solirubrobacterales bacterium | reverse complement strand
GCTCGGGGTCGATGCCCCAGCGCTCGCCGACGGCCGCGAGGTCGGCGTCGAGCGGCCAGCGGTCAGGGCGCTCGTCGCCCTCGTGCGCGGGACTCGCGCCCTTCAGCGCCATGCAACCGGTGTTGTCGCCGATCGCGCGGATCGTCGCCACGTCCTCGTCGCTCACTCGCTGCTCGGCCGGCAGCGCCGCCAGCTCGACTCGCTTGGCCTCGATCGGACAGGCCTCCTCCCCGGCCTCCTGGATCAGGGTAGGCGCCACGCACCCGACGGCGGGGTGGGCGAGGTTCCACTGACAGGCGAGCTGGATCGTGGTCAGCCTGGCGCGTTCGGCGATCGGCAGCACCTGCTCCAGCTTCTCCAGGCCAGCCTCGATCCAGCCCTCGGGGCGGAATGCCCGGTGATCGCCTTTGGCCAACTCCTGACCCGGCTGCAGATCCCCCCAGAAGAGGCCGCCGTAGTCGACCACGCGGGTGATCACCTTGACCCCGTGGCGGGCAGCCGCCTCGAGGCAGAGCTCGCCGGGCCAGGGCTCAAATGGGTTGAGGATGATCATCGCCCAATCGATCCGCTCGCCGAAGCGCTCGATGCAGGCGATCAGGTCGAGGGTGAAGCCGTTGGCGGGACCAGGCGCGACGCCGATCTGCGCGGTCAGACCCGCCTCGCGCAGCGCCGCCATCCCGTCCCAGACCGCCTCGCTCGAGTAACCGATGCGGTCGGGGTTGTGCAGCAGCAAGAGGTCGAAGCGATCAACGCCAAGCCGCTCAAGACTGTGCTCTGCGGCCATCCGCAGATAGCCGGCGTACTCTTCCGGTCCGCGCAGACGGGGGTCGGTGAAGCGGGGGAACCCCCGCGGCCCGTCGCGCTCACCTTCGTAGAAGTCGTGACCGACGGCGCCGACGAGCGAGTACTCACCGCGCGGCACCCCCAACAGCGCCCGCCCCAAGACCCGGTCGGCCTCACCCTGGCCGTACGTATCGGCCGTCAGCACCGTGTCGATGCCCTTGCCTGGCCGCAGCAACCCTTCGAGCCGCTCCTCGTCGATCGTCTCACCGAAGCGAAGGAACCTCCCCCCGCTCCACGTGCCTATCGCCGTCCGACCGGGCTCGCGCATGCCCCGTGGCGTGGACTAGCCCTCGCCGTCGCCGGCGGGGGGAGTCTCGGCGCGGGGATCGTCGTCCTCGCCCTCGTCCTTCTTAGCGCCGACGCCAACCTTCTCCGGCTCGGGCTTGTCCGGCTTCGCCTTCTTCGCCGGCTTCTTCGGCACGATGATGGTCAGCTTCAGCGGCTTGTCCTCCTCGTCGCCCGCGGCGTCGCGCTCGACCAGCACGGTCGAGCCGGGGACCATCGGCCCCTGGCGCAGCACCTCGTCGGCGAGCGGGTCCTCAATGTAGCGCTGGATCGCGCGGCGCAGCGGCCGGGCGCCCATCGACGGGTCCCAGCCTTTGTCGACCAGCAGGTCCTTGGACTCGTCGGTCAGCTCCAACTGCAGCTCATGCTCGGCGACCTGGACGCGGACCCGGTTGATCATCAGGTCGACGATCTCCTTGACCTCGTCCTTGGCGAGCTTGTGGAAGACGATCACCTCGTCGATCCGGTTGAGGAACTCCGGCCGGAAGACTTTTTTCAGGTCGCTCATGATCCGGTTCTTCATGTCGCCGTAGGACATGCCGGTCTCGTCGGCGACGGTGAAGCCGATCGAGGTGTTCTTGGCGATCTCCGAAGCGCCGATGTTCGAGGTCATGATCACGATCGCGTTGCGGAAATCGACCGTGCGCCCCTGGGCGTCGGTGAGCCGTCCGTCCTCGAGGATCTGCAGCAGGATGTTGAAGACGTCCGGGTGCGCCTTCTCGATCTCGTCGAGCAGCAGCACGCTGTAGGGCTTGCGCCGCACGGCCTCGGTCAGCTGGCCGCCCTCGTCGTAGCCGATGTAGCCCGGCGGCGAGCCGACCAGGCGGCTGACCGCGTGCTTCTCCATGTACTCGGACATGTCGATCCGCACCAGCGCCTCCTCGTCGCCGAAGAGGAACTCGGCGAGGGTGCGCGCCAGCTCGGTCTTGCCGACCCCGGAGGGGCCGAGGAAGATGAACGAGCCCGACGGGCGCTTGGGATCCTTGATCCCGGCGCGGGAGCGGCGGATCGCTTTGGAGACGGCGGTGATCGCGACCTCCTGGCCGATCACCCGCTTGTGCAGTTCCTCCTCCATGCGGATCAGTTTCTTGGTCTCGGCCTCGGTCAGCTTGAAGACCGGGATCCCGGTCCACATCGAGACGATGTCGGCGATCTCCTCTTCGCCGACGTCGGGCCGCTCGGCCGAGTCGCCCTCGGACCACTCGTCTTCGAGCTGGCGCTTGCGCGTCGTCAGCTGGCGCTCGGTGTCGCGCAGGTTGGCCGCTTTCTCGAACTCCTGGGCCTCGATCGCCGACTCCTTTTCGCGCCGCGTCTTTTCCACTTCCTCCTCGAGGTCGCGGTAGACCGGCGGCGCGCTCATCGACTTGATCCGCATCCGCGAGGCGGCCTCGTCGATCAAATCGATCGCCTTGTCGGGCAGGAAGCGGTCGGAGATGTAGCGATCGGCGAGCTCGGCGGCGGCGGCCAGGGCGTCGTCGGTGATGTTGACGCGGTGGTGCTGCTCGTAGCGCTCGCGCAGGCCCTCAAGGATCTTGACCGTGTCCTCGACCGAGGGCTGGTCGACCCTGATCTGGGCAAAGCGGCGCTCCAGCGCCGAGTCGCGCTCGAGGTATTTGCGGTACTCGTCGAGCGTCGTCGCGCCGATCGTCTGCAGCTCGCCGCGCGCCAGCGCCGGCTTGAGGATCGAGGCGGCGTCAATCGCGCCCTCGGCGGCTCCCGCGCCAACCAGGTTGTGGAGCTCGTCGATGAAGAGGATGATGTCGCCGCGCTGGGTGATCTCCTTCATCACCTTCTTCAGGCGCTCCTCGAACTCGCCGCGGTACTTCGAGCCGGCGACCAGCGCCGCCAGGTCGAGCGTGTAGATCTGCTTGTTGCGCAGCAGCTCCGGCACCTCGCCGTTGTTGATCCGCGCTGCCAGGCCCTCGACCACCGCGGTCTTGCCAACCCCGGGCTCGCCCAGCAGCACCGGGTTGTTCTTGGTGCGACGGGAGAGGATCTGCATGATCCGCTCGATCTCGGTTTCGCGGCCGATCACGGGGTCGAGCTTGCCCTCCTCGGCGAGTTTGGTCAGGTTGCGACCGAACTGGTCGAGCAGTTTCGAAGACTTTTTCCCGGCGCCCTCGCCCTGGCCGCCTCCGCCGCCGCCCTGGCGGCGGCCGCCCGGACCCGACAGCATGCGGATCACCTCGTTGCGGATCTTGTCGGAGTCGGCGTCGAAGTCGAGCAGGATGCGGGCGGCGACGCCCTCGTTCTCGCGCACCAATCCGAGCAGGATGTGCTCGGTGCCGATGTAGTTGTGGCCGAGCGAGAGCGCCTCGCGCAATGCCAGCTCGAGCACCTTCTTGGCGCGTGGCGTGAACGGGATCTGACCGGAGGTGACCTCCTCGCCGGAGCCGACGATCCGCACGACCTGAGAGCGGACGCGCTCGGTCGTGATGTCGAGAGACTCGAGGACGCGGGCAGCCAGGCCCTCCTCCTCGCGCAGCAAGCCGAGCAGGATGTGCTCGGTGCCGATGTAGTTGTGTTTCAGCGTGCGAGCCTCTTCCTGGGCCAGGACCACCACCTGCCGGGCTCGCTCAGTGAATCTCTCGAACAAAGGCTTCCTCTCTTGACCTGACCTTCTACAGGTCAAACGCGATTTGCGGTCGGAAGTACCGGAGACGCCCTTCGAAGTCATCGGGAGGCGCCTATGTGCCCTAACGATACCGAGAGTGCCTCCCCGGCCTTGGGACCTCTATTGCCGCTCCTAGCGGCTTTTTGGCCCTTTTTCGGGCGCTTTCAGGAACGCATCGCCGGGAAAAGGACGATCTCGCGCAGGCTGCGGGCTCCCGTAAGCATCATCGCAAGCCGGTCAATGCCAAGACCGACGCCACCGGTCGGCGGCATCCCGTACTCCAGCGCCTCGACGAACGCCTCGTCGTAGGGCTGTGCCTCCTCGTCGCCCCGCTCCAGCTCCGCCGCCTGCTGTTCGAAGCGACGCCGCTGCTCATCGGGATCGTTCAGCTCGCTGAACGAGTTGGCGATCTCGATCCCGCCGATGAAGGCCTCCCAGCGCTCGACCAGGCCGGCCTCGGAGCGGTGCGCCTTGGCGAAAGGCGAGAGCTCGACCGGGTAGTCGACGACGAAGGTCGGCTGGATCAACTCGGGCTCGACCGACTTGGCGAGCAGTCCATCCACCAGCTTCCCCCAGCCCTCGGCCGGGTCCGGCTCGCCGCCCATCGCCGCCGCGAGCGCCTCGCGGGTCGGGTGCTCGGCGATGTCGAGGCCGGTGGCGTCG
>JBAREU010000211.1:0-3847 GCA_049796515.1 Solirubrobacterales bacterium | reverse complement strand
GGGCTGCGCCGCTCGCGCCGCTTCAACCGCCTCGCGAACCTGGCGCACGCCGGAGAGCGGTACCAGCGCCGCAACCTCCCCCGTAGCCGGGTCGACGTCATCGAGCGTGTCCACCGCATCGACAGCCCGCCACATCCCACCCACGTAATTGGCCAACCGCACCACCCCCTCCCGCCGATGGGCCGATAAGTCAAGTCCGACTTGACTTTTAGGCCCATCGGCGGTCATGCCGGGGCCACACCTCCGGGTGCGGGGACGGGTGCCACCGGCTCGGGCCGCACTGCGGCCATGCGCTCGGCGCGGCGCTGCTGCCAGAGCACCAGGGCGACGGCGATCACGGTCACCGCGAACAGCATCGTCGCCAGCACGTTCACCTGGACCGGGATGCCGCGCAGGGCGACGCCGAACACGTACAGCGGGAAGGTCACCGTCGTCCCCGAGTTGAAGTTGGAGATGACGAAGTCGTCGATCGAAAGGGCGAAGGCGAGCAGCGCCGCGGCCATGATCCCCGGGGCGAGCAGCGGCAGGGTGACGGTGCGGAAGGTGGCGAGCGGGGTCGCGCCGAGGTCGGCCGCCGCCTCCTCGAGGTGACGGTCGAAGCCGATCAGCCGCGAGCGCACCACGACCACGACGAAGCTGATCGAGAACATCACGTGGGCGATCAGCAGCGTGCTGAAGCCGAGCGCGAACGAGTAGTAGATGAACATCGAGAGCAGCGAGGCCCCGATCACCACCTCGGGCGTCGCCATCGGGATCACGATCAGCAGGTTCGCCGCCCGCCGCCCGTGGAACCTGTGGCGGACCAGGGCGATCGCCATCAGCGTCCCGATCGCGGTAGAGATCGCGGTCGCAAGCGCCGCAAGACGCAGGCTGGTGAGGAGCGCTTCGTTCAGCTCCGGCAGAGAGAAGGCGGAGCTCCAGTACTCGGTGGTGAAGCCGTTGTCGAGACCGAAGGTCAGTTTGCCTTTGGGCGTGTCGCCGAAGGAGAAGACGGCGATGACGACGATCGGGATCAGCATGTAGGCGACCGCAACACAGGCGTAGATCGGCAGCGCATTGCGCCGCAGCCATCCCCAGGCTCGCCCGGCGACGGTCACCTCAGGCCTTCCCCTCGTCCTCATCCCCCATGAAGGCGCCGGTGCCGGCGAAGCGGATGTAGACGGTGACCACGGCGAGGATCAGGGCCATCATCAAGAAGGAGAGCGCCGCTGCCTCCGGATAGTCGCGCTGGGTCAGGTAGAGCGACTGAATCACGTTGCCGATCATCGCCTGGCCGGTGCCGCCGAGGATCTGGGCGTTGATGTAGTCGCCGAAGGCGGGAATGAAGGTGAGCAGGACGCCGGCGACGATCCCCGGCATCGTCAGCGGCAGGGTCACCTTTAGGAATGCCTGCCGCGAGGAGGAATAGAGGTCCTTCGCTGCCTCGATCAGGCTCAGGTCGAGCCGCTCCAGATTGGCGTAGAGCGGCAGGACCATGAAGGGGAGGAAGTTGTAGGTGAGCCCGGCGATCACCGCGCCCGAGGTGGCGAGCACGCGGCCGTCGGGGGGGACCAAGGCGAGCGTCTGCAGGACGCTGACGATCGGGCTGTCGTCGCTGAGGATCGTTTTCCAGGCGATCGTGCGGATCAGGTAGGTGGTGAAGAACGGCGCGATCACGGCGAAGAGCAGCAGCAGCTTGAAGCGCCCGGCGCGGAAGGCGATCGCGTAGGCGAGCGGATAGGCGATCAGCAGGGCGAGGATCGTCGCCGTTCCGGCATAGAAGAAGGAGCGACCGATCTGCTCGGTGTGGCCGGAGAGGGAGTCGGGGAAGTTGGACCAGGCCCAGTCGAAGGTGAAGCCAGTGGTCAGCGTGCCCGAGCGCAGCGCCAGTTCGCCCATGAAGTACATCGGCACGACGAAGAAGAGGATGAGCCAGAGCAGCCCCGGCCCCAGGAGCCAGTAGGGGACCAGGCGCTGCCGCAGGCTCATCTGTCACCTCACCCGGTCAGCACTTCCTGCCAGGCCTCGTTGACCCGTTCCAGGTCCGGCGGCGTGGTCTGTCCCGTGCAGTTGCGGGTGAACTCCTCGGTCGGGAAGACGATCTCGCTCTCCGCGAGTTCCGACCCCCGTTTTCCGAGCAGCCCCTTGACGCCCTGCACCGGCGAGATGTATTCGACGTATTCAGTGATGTCGACCGCCACCTCGGGCCGGTAGACGAAGTCCATCCAGGCGAGCGCCGCCGGGGTGTTGGGGGCGCCCACCGGGATCACCATGTTTTCCATCCACTGCGTGCAACCCTCGGTCGGCATCCGCCATTCGGCGTTGGGGTTTTCGATCAGCGAGGCGTCGCCGGACCAGCCGATCGCGGCGACGATGTTGCCCGCGTTCAGGTCCTCGGTGTATTCGTTGCCGGTGAAATCACGGATCTGCCCTGACTCGGCAGCCGCGTTGATTTTGTCGATCGCTTTCAACCACTCCTCGGCGCTCGCCTGCGCCGGGTCGACCCCTTCGGCGAGCATCACCAACGCCGGCGATTCGCGAAGTTCTTCCAGCATCGTCACTTTGCCCTTGTATTTGGGGTCAAAGAGGTCGTTGACCGAGCGGATCTCAGGCGCCTTGGAGGTGTCGACCCAGATCCCCGTCATGCCGCCCTGCCATGGCACCGAGAACTTGCGCTCCGGGTCGAACCCCGGGTTCTCCAGGCTGGGCAGGATGTTTTCGAAGACCGCCGGCAGGTCGTCGTGGTTGATCTCCTGCAGGTAGCCCAGGTCATGCATCTGTTCCGCCATATAGTCGGCGACGACGAAGAGGCTGCGCCCGCCCGATTCACCCTGTTCGAGCAGCGGCTGCATCTTTCCGAAGAAGCCGTCGTTGGAGTTGATGTCCTCGATGTAGTCGACGCTGACGCCGGCTTTGTCTTCGAACTCGGCAACGGTCCCGTTTCTGCCTGGGTCGATGTACCCAGGCCAGTTGGAGATCGTCAGCTGGCCTTTGACGGGGCCGGTTTTCGCGGTCGTCACTTCACCGTTGCTGCCACCGCCGACGGTATCGTCGCCACAGGCGGCGAGGCCGAGGGCCAGAGCAAGCACCGCGACAGTCGCGACCAACCGTGATTTAGGCGTGTACATATGACTCACCTCTCTGTTTTTTCGAGCTCTCGCGCACGACGTGCATGTGCTCCGGGTCCCAGCTCAGCGCCACGCGGGCACCTCCACCCGGCAGTCTCTGCCGCTCCGCCTCGCTGGCGTTGGGGACGAGCACCGTCATCCGCACCTCGTTGCCGAGGTCGACGACGATCTGCGTGGAGGTGCCGAGGTATAGAGAGCTCTCGACGATCCCCTCCACTCGCGGCAGCCCGTTGCCGGACGGCGCCCCGCTCACGCCGAGCGAGTCGATCCGCAGCTTCTCCGGCCGCACAACCGCGTGGCAGCGTTCGCCGACGACGCAGTCGGTGGTCGCCTTCACGGTTGCTCCCTGATCGAGCTGCACCTCGGCCGGTCCCACCATGGTCGCCGGCATCAGGTTGGAAACGCCGATGAAGCCAGCGACGAAGGTCGTGGTGGGGCGCTCGTAGACGTCCTCCGGCACCCCCACCTGTTCGACCCGGCCGCGGTTCATGACCGCGATCCGGTCACTCATCGTCAGCGCCTCCTCCTGGTCGTGGGTGACGTAGACGAAGGTGATCCCGACCTCGCGCTGGATCCGCTTCAGCTCGATCTGCAGCCCCTTGCGGAGTTTCAGGTCGAGGGCGCCGAGCGGCTCGTCGAGCAGCAGCACCTTGGGCAGGTTGACCAGCGCCCGCGCCAGCGCCACCCGCTGCTGCTGGCCGCCGGAGAGCTGCGCCGGGCGCCGCCTCGCCTCGGCGCTG
>JBAREU010000210.1:0-2637 GCA_049796515.1 Solirubrobacterales bacterium | reverse complement strand
CATCGGGGCCGCGTTCGCGGCGAGTTCCCGCTGGACCCGGCCCCATGTCACTAGGTCGGAAAAGCTTCGTGTCTACGCCAGGGGGGCCGAGGCGCGTCTTCTCTCTCAGCCCGGGCGCAGCGGGCAGCGCCGCCCAGAGAGACTCAGCCGTGTGCCGAGAGCCGACGAGGACACCATTGGCCGCACGCATCCCCTCTTCGGCGTAGGGCAGGAAGCGCTCAGGGTGGGGCTTGACCGTGTACTCGAGCGCCGAGCCGTGGATCTTCGCGGCGAACTGGCCGATTTCGGCTCGGGCAAGGATCGCGGGTCCCATGACGAGATGGCCGCCGAGAGCGACGTCGAAGCCGCCGGTCGCCTTCGCGACCTCGCGGACCGCGGCGACGTTGGAATCGATGTAGCGATCGAGCTCCTCGTCGGTCATCTCCGGGTAGGCCTTGACCTCGAAGCCCTCGTAGGGATCTTTGACGTAGACGGGGAGCAGGTCGTGGATGTCGGGGTTGTGGATCTCGACGCCCTCGATCCGGACCTCGCGGTCCTGGCAGAGGAGATGGACCTCGTGACCCAGCCCCGCCAGCGCACGAGCGAGATTGGCGGTGTAGATGTTGCTGCCGGTGCCGCGCAGCATGTAGCCGTGGAAGAGAAGGACGCGCATGGATTCCGGGCAAGCTATTAGTGTTCCCGGCCGTGAACTCGAAGCAGCTCTACCGGATGAGAGCGCCGGCCTCGGGCCGCGAGGCCCTTGCCTATGCCGAGCCGGGCGCGATTTACGTCGACCGCGAGACCGACGAGGAGATGGCTCCGGTGGCGATGGTCCTGCCGCTCGCCCCCTCGGCCTCGGCCTTGCCCCGCACCCCGGAGAACCTGCGCGCCTGCCGCCGCTGCGACCAGCTGATTGGGCTGGATGTCAGCGATTGCCCGTACTGCGGGCTGCGCCAGGAAGCTCTCTAAGGCTTCTTAGTAGGCGCCGCGGCGTGTTTTTCACGCCATAGCTGGAAACGCTCGGGTCCCAGGCGAATTCCGACCCAGATCGCCAGAGCGCTGAAGGAGAGAAGGTAGACAACTCCCGTACCCGCGCCGGTAATGGTAACGATCAAGCCAATGAGCGCCCCAGTCAGGCACCCCTGGCCTCCGTCAGATCGGACAAAACGCTTCATAGGCCAAAGGCTATCTGATTGACCAGCGAGAACGCGTAGATCAAGCTCCCGACAACGAAGCCATAGAAGCCGCCTTGGCGACTTGCTCTGTCGCGACGCGCCTGCGACGCCTCTGCATAAATGAAGCCGACAAAGATGGTTCCAGCCCCAGCCAACGTGAACGGGAATTCCAGGCCGATGCTTTCCGGCCACGGATTCTCTACCCGGGGAATGATTGACGTCGCAAAGAACCATAGGGCGATCGAGAGCACAACCCGACGCTGGCATGGCCCGACGCGCGAATGGCGCGCCGAATGTCAAATCTCTCCTACGGTTTTTTGACGACCGTCGCCGTGTAGAGCAGACGGGCGTTTGAGTAGTAGCAGCCGTAGGTCTTGGTTTTGCCGACGCCCTGCTGCGGGTTGCCGCCCTGGATGTCCTCCTTCGAGGAGCATTGCCCGGGCAGGCGGCTGCCGCGCCAGGTGTTGTCTTCTTCGACGTTGAAGGCGAACATCGGCGCCCAGGTTGGAATCGTCAGGGCGACGACCTGACCCTGCAGCACGCTGAGCGGGTGGTCGAGGGCGAAGATGACGGTGCTGCCGAAGTAGGGGTTGAGGACTTGCAGGGGGCTCTGGCGCACGAGCGTGAACTTGGGTGGCTTCGAGTCTTCAACCGGGCGCAGGACGCCGATCCGTGCCTGCGACGGTTTGCCGAGGAATTCGTTGAAGAAGCCGACCTCGTCGGTCATTTTCTCGCTCTCGGCGCGGGAGGGGCGCGAGAGGGTTATCGACCAGGCGACGATCTTGCCGTCGAACGGCACCTCGTAGGGACGCGGAATACCACCCGCGATCGCCTGGAAGCCGGTCACGTGTCCCTCGACCCGGCAGGGGACCACCTCGACGTTGTTGACGATTTTGCCGGGACAGGATGGCGGCGGGGTCGAGTCGGTCTGGCCGAGCACGACGACGCGAGCGGGAGCCGAATCCGCCGCGCCGGGCCAGGCAGCGGCGACGAGCAGCGCCAGCGCGCAGGCGAAGCCGACGACGGTCAGGACGCCGTTACGGTGGGATCGGTTTTCCGCTGCTCTCATTCGGAAGTCTCCAGCGACAACCCGGGCTCATAGCCAGGGTTGCGGAACCGGATTTTGTCGTTCGCCGCCGCCAAACGGGGTCCTCCGGCGCGAGTGCACGATCGCGGCCAGGTAGGGTTGCCAGCCGTGATGGAGGGCACGGCGCCAGCAGAGGAGTTCATTCCAGCCGGCCTCGCCTCGCTTGGGATCGAGGTCGATGAGATCGACCTGGCGGTGATGGGCGCGGTCCACGCACTGCTCTGGCCACCGATCCTCGAGCTGCTGGCGCTCGACACCGAGGACGTCGTTCCCGAGCGCTGTCCCGACCTGTCGAGGGCGCCGGAGTGAGCGCGGCGCTCGACCTCGGCTTGCGGGCGCAAGCGGCCGCGATCGCCGGCGGCGAGGTCGATCCCGGCGAGCTGCTCGACGCCACGC
>JBAREU010000209.1:0-22195 GCA_049796515.1 Solirubrobacterales bacterium | reverse complement strand
GCCCTGTGCGGTGCGGTCGAGGCCGGCCACGCTGCCCGCCAGGCCGGCCGCATCCCCCGCCGCACCCATGCCGAGGCCTCCACCCCCGAGGAGGGCCTGCCCGAGCTTTCCTGACCCGCCCCGGCACAGGGCGGATCGTTCAGGGTTCCCTCTACCATGGGCCCCGCGCCCCTGTAGCTCAGTTGGTTAGAGCGGCGGCCTTTTAAGCGTTGAGGCTAGGCGCGAATTTGGTTCTGACAGCGGGATTGAGGCAGATTCGACAGCGGTTAATTCGGTCGGATTCGGCCCGTTTCGGAGGGGTTTGGGCAGCGGGCCGCCATCGCTGCCCAATGACCCCCCCCTTCTGACAGGGAAACACACCCCCACCCCCGGCGACCTCAACAGACCCGCGCGCACGCCACACCTGAAAAATCAGGTTTGCCGAAATCCGAACGAGCGTTGGGACTTAGATCGTGCGACGGGCTGCCGTCCCAGCCTCAAAGTGGCCGGTGCTCTGCGCGTCGGCAGTCTCGTGTCCTCAGATAAGCTCGCGTACCAATGAGGCAAGGCGGAGAGACCTGGGGGGGTTGCGCGTGAAGCTCCTGGGAGCGATGGCGATGGCGGTAGTCGTGGCTTCGGTTGTCGCCGGATGCGGCAGTAGCGGCGAGTCGAGTGCCTCAGAGGCGCTGGATAACCGTCAGGTCAAGTGCGAAGAAAAATATCTGGAAGAAGCAGAACTAGAAGAACATCCTCCGGCGAATCCCGCCGAGTCCGCCGAATCCTTCTGTAGCTCCACGCGCGAAGAAGAAGAAGGCAAGACGCCACCGTTGGTACGTGAAGCGGAAGAACAACGGGAAGCAGCGGAAGCGAATGGCACGGCCAAACTAAAAGGCTGCCCCGAAAACCAAGAAACGTACGAACTTGCCGAAGAATCGATCAGAGAAGCCGAAAAGCGGATTGAAGAAGGCAAGGAAGTTGCCTTGGCTGAAGAAAGTTTGGAAGTAGGGGAAGAACTCGCGGAATCCGCAGAAGAAGGCTGCAAATCGAGCAAGGAACTTGAAGCGACTGAAGAAAAAATCTGCGCTAACAGTCCGCGTGATCTGCGTGAAGCCCTGGAGATTGAAGACACTCCGGCGAATCGGAACTACATTCGCGTCTACGAAGAAGCCTGCGGCAGAAGCGTGTTGCCGTAGAACCCCCTCGGATTAGATCGTGCGGCGGGCTGCCGCTTCGATCCAGGTCAAACCGACCTCGCTCTCCAACGGGGCGATGCTCGACTCGTCAGCGGTTGGGTCGTCCTCGACAACGAGGTCGGGTTCCGGTCCGCCTGGCTCCACTAGGTATGGGCGCTGTCGCCAGCGGCCCAAGCACAAACGTTCTTGACCACGCAGCCCGAGAGATGGCGCTCCGAACCCGCGACGCTTTCGATGGCGTTGATGCCACCGTCCCTCCGAGCGAGCCAGAGTAGAGAACTCTCGAACCTTTGCGGTTGCCTCATCGCGGTACTCATGGAGGGCATGGCGCATTATGGCGACGGCCTTGTTGCGTAGTGACCCGGCGTACAACTGGTGCCCAGCGCCATTCACCAGACTGCGTAGCTGTGCTTCAAGCTCTCGATCTCGATCTCGGACCCAACGCTGTAAGTCCTCGTTTAGCTCACTTGCGCGAGCGTCCCTTTCGGCCACCTCCTTCCCAACACCGAAGTAATGAAAGGTCAGCGCGGCAAGTGGCCCACCTATGACAGCCGCGAGGATTGGGCCTAGAAGATGCTGGCCAATGTAGTCGAGAACTTCACACATAGGTCCGCAGGATGTCCCTGACCATGCTGGCGCGACTCTCTAGATACTCGCTGCGACCCGTTTGTCCTGACCGAAGAGCGTAGGCAGTTGCGAAGTAGGCGCTCCCAAGCGGTGCATGGTTCTCTCCCATAAAAGTGTCTGCCTCCGCAGGAAACTCTTTTAGGATCAACCTGTAGGTCTCCTTCGCCCATTGGAAGACACGATCATCATTGAGTGGAAGTCGCTCGTCGGGCTCTTCTCGAAGATTGAGCCAAATTCGCACGCGATCAACCTCTGCAAGCTGACGCTTAAGTTCCTCGCCGGGGTGGCTCTCCGGTGAAGCGCGGCCGTCGCGCACATGAATTATCCCCGCTAGCACCCCCAATGCGACACCCAGGACAAGCAGCCCGATCCATGCGGCTCTCGGTAGCAATTCGAGGATGGCAGCCGCACTCGTGGCAAGCGTTAGCGCGACGGAAACGATGCCAAGGACCGAGGAGGACGGTTGGCGCATTGCGTGACCCTACCCGCCGGTATGCTCGGGGTATGCCGCAGTACCGATCCGACTTCAGCGAGGGCGATTTCGAGCGACTCAAGGCTGCGATCAAGGAGATCGCCGAAGGTGGCCCATTCGATGCGAATGATGCCCTCTTCCCTGTCGTTCAGGCGGGAATCACGAACAATGCTGGAGATGTTGCTACGGCGCTCGGTGACCTCGCCGATCTCGGCTATCTCCGACCCCTAGGGGGCGACCCGCCCCGTTGGGAACTGGCAGAGCAAGCCTGATTCCAGGCGGTGCGTTACAGGTCGCCGGAATCCGTTTCGTCGTGCAGTACGCCGCCGGGAATCAGGTCACCCTGTCGAAGGTGGGCTGCGACTTCGCGAAGGGCCGTATCGAAGCCCTCGCGCCAGTCGTCACTTTGGGTTGGTAGCTCATCCCCCGCTGCTCGCTGTCGCCAGCCTTCAATCCAGAGAGCTGCAACGAGCTGTGCCCGGAACGTGTCGCCATTTTCCACAAGCTGCTGCCTTGCGCTCGCCAGATCGAAATGCACAAGGCGTGCGTGATCGAAGTCGAAAAGGTCGTCATCAATGAGCGACATGACGACCGAGTGTATGAAGGCGCGAGGCGGAAACTCGGACCGACGCGCATTCACACCGCCCCTTCAGGCCGAGATCGGCGGGCTCAAAAAGGTAGGGGGTTAGGGACAGTCCTAGTGGAACCATCCCCAAGCTTCAAAACGGGCGATGGGCTCTAGCAAGCCGTTTCGCGGAGTTTCCGCAAGAACGACGTAAGGCTCGGGCTGAGAGGGCCGCCACTACGCGCCGCTGATTACCACGGCATACCAAAGAACGAACACCGCGATGGAAATCATCACGACCACCAAGCCATCCTTGTCTTGCCTCCGTGAAAGTAGGACAAGCCCGAGTAGAAAACCGATGAATGGCATGAGAATCGCCATCGCCAGACCAAGCACTGCCAGCGTCCCGGAGCGCTCCGCTTTCTGGGGCCGTGGATAAACGGCGGGTCCGGCCTGTGCATAGTGCTCGGTCCATCGTTGTCCGTCCCAATAGCGGAGCAATGGATTGCCACTCGGATCGGGGAACCAACCGGCGGGCGCGGTCGGAACGCCTTCGGCAGTCAGTGGTCCTACTGGAGGTCTGGCGCTCATTCCCATTCACCGCCGAGAGGGCAGCCGCCGACACCGCCCTGCTGACAGGTGAGTTCTACTCCTCCCCACACACCGCTGCGGGCAATAGCGAAGCTGTTGTCGTTCTCTGATGGAATCGTGAGTGCGTAGGAATCTTCGGTCGTCGTCAGTTCAAGGTCGTCTGGAATCGTCGGCTCGATGCTCTGCAATGCCGCCACGGTCGCCCCAACGTAAGAGCCTTCCTTTTCGGTCGCATAGGTCTCCAGAGCGACCTGGACGGTACGGGCCTGACTTTTGGCTTCTGCGTCGGCGGCGCGCTGCTGATCGCTGGAACTGCCGCCCGATAGAAGAACAAAAGCGGCGACGATAGCTCCGACCAAGACGAGCGCTGCGATTGCAATGGCGATACGTCCCCGTCCGCCTGAGTCTTCCAGCGTCGCTGGATAGGGGATCGGAGCCGGAGCGGTTGGCGCGCTTGGGGGCGGCTGGCTCTCTCGCTCGGCCCGTACGTGCTCGCTCCACTGGTTTCCATCCCACCAGCGCAACCCGTCGCCATCGGGGGCGCTGTACCAGCCAGCGGGCGGGGACTGTGGGGGTGAGATCGAGGGTGCCAAGGCGGATGGCTCCTTTCGCAGAGCGGTTTCCAATCGGTGCGGAGCAGGTATCGGCAGGAACACGCTCAGGCTGTAGAGCTATTTCGTCCCGCCTGAAACCGTCGCAGCCGTGGCGCAGCCTGATCGTGTCTTGCAGGGTCTTGGGAGGGCGCTCCACGCCGCGCGGGAGAGGCGGGGCCTTACTCAAGAGGCTCTGAGCCTTGAGACCGGCGTCCATCGGAACTACATCGGCGGAATCGAGCGGGGCGAGCGAAGCCCTAGCGTCGCGGCAGTCGTCACGCTCGCCGACGCTCTTGATGTCTCGCTCGCGGACCTGTTCCGCCAAGCAGAGCAGATCGCCGGTTAACCAGTCACGACCCGCACCTACGCGGCCGCGAGCAGGGTTACGGGCCGTTCCTCGCCCATCGAAAGCCATGCGTAGGTAGGGGGGAGTCCTAGTAGGACTACCCCCAAGCGAAATTGGGCTCAAACTCAGTCCCAGCGCCAAACCCGCAACAACGCAGTGAAGCGGCGCTTCCGTCCGGTGTTTTCGGCACACTTTTGGGCTAGAGCTTCCAGGCTCGCACGGTTTCAACAGGCCGTCCTCCGGGGCGGCCTGTGTGTTTCCGTCCGGCCGTCTACCTACCGTCGATCACGAAACCGTGAAGCGTCAACCTGGAAGCCCACATTGTCTATTCCGCGCAATCCATTAGCCGGCGACAAGACCAGCGGTGCCGTTGACCCCGAGTTAATCGCCGCCCGGAATGTGGCGTGGATGATGTGCCTGAAACTCCGCGCTCATCAGGGCGAAGACACCGGGGAGCTTGACGCATTTCGTCGCAGTGAACGCCGCGCGCGCGAGGCAGCGGGATACGTAGCCGACGTTGACGTGCGCTTTCGAGTTACCAACGCGCGTCGCTGGCGAATGCCATGCACGGTGCCCCAGGGCCGTCACCGCCGAGCGCCAGCGGCACGCCGCCGAACCGCCCGCCAGGGGCGCTCGCGGTCGGGGCGCGGCTCGCCACCGGCCGACCCCGACGGCGATGGAGAATCATCTAGGCGCGTAGCACGCGGTGGGCTGGGCGAAGCCCATGCCTGATGCTGGACAGGCGACCCCTGACGCAGTGGTGTCCTCGACGCTGCGGAGCTTCGAGGAGATCGTGGCGAGGCCGGTCAGATGGCTATGGCGGCCCCGCGTGGCCCTGGGCAAGATCACCGGCTTAGCGGGGCGGCCGAAGGTAGGCAAGGGCCTTCTTTGCTCGGAGTTAATTGCACGCGTTACGCGTGGTGAGTTGGACGGGGACCTCGACTGTCCTCGCGATGTGATCGTTGTCACCACCGAGGACGAGCCAGGCGACACTCTCAAGCCTCGACTGCTCGCGGCTGGTGCCGATCTTTCCCGGGTTTCATACTTCGAGATGGGCGCTCTCGATGCGCCGATTCCCTTTCGGGTTCCCCAGCACGCTGACGAGCTGGCCCGGCGTGTTGCCGAGAAACAGGCGGCTCTTGTCGTCATCGACCCGCTGATTGAGTTTGTAGATGCCAAGGCCGACACTCACAAGTCCCAGCCGGTACGTCAGGCCATCGCGTCGCTGAATCAGATAGCTCGTTCTCATGGCTGCGCGATCGTCGCCATCATCCATCTCAACAAGTCGGCTTCCACCGATGCTTTGCTCCGTCATGAGGCATCAGCAGCCTTCACCCAGATCATGCGGGCAACGATGCTGTTGGCCCGCGATCCCGATGACCCCAATGGGGAGCATGGTGACCAGCGAGTGCTGGCGGTCACTTCCTCGAATCTCGCGCGCGAGGCGTCTTCACTTCTCTTTCGAGTTGAACCGCAGACCGTTAACGGTGACACAGGGGAGAAGATCGATACGGCACGGATCGTCCACGTTGGAGAATCCGATGCCGACGGCGCGGATCTGCTCGGCTCGATAGACGCTGATGCACGCAGTGAACATGATGAGGCAATCGAGTTCCTTCGCTCTGAGCTAGCGACGGGTCCACAGCCAGCGAAGAAGATCCAAGATGCCGCACGCGACGCGGGCATCGGTCCCGGCTCGCTGAAGCGAGCGAAGCGGCGGCTGGGCGTTGGCTCCAAAAAGCAGGGCATGGGCGCCGGTTGGGCGTGGGAGCTGCCGCTGCCCAAAGAGAGTGCAGCAAAGGGGACGGGAGCCGTGCCCGCAAAGGAGTCCCCTTCGTCCCCTTCGCATCTTCAAGCCGAATCCGATACCTCCGGACAAGGCGGAAGCACCGAAGGGGACGGCTCTCCAGATGTGGGTTCCCTTCCGGCAACGGAGGCAGAGGAAGCGGAGATTAAGCGGATCGCCGGGAAGTTCGAGGGGACGCCGTGAGCACTGTCGTTCAGCTTGACACCGCCAGCGTCGAGGCGATTGCCCGCCGAGTTGCTGACCTGATACGCAACCAAGAGATCGGGAGCGATCTGGTTGACGCTAACGAGGTCGCGCGGCGGTTCAGCGTTAGCCGGGATTATGTGTACGAACACGCTGACAAACTGGGAGCCGTGAGATTAGGTAACGGTTCACGCGCGCGATTGCGATTCGATCCAGTCACAGTAAGGGAGCGACTTACGCAACTGACTGTTCGGGAAGTCAAAGAACCTCAACGAGGAATCCATGGGGCCGTTCGTAACAGCTGCTCATTTGATCCGTTACCGATCAAAGGCAAGTCACCGTGACTCACTATGTGAGCCGGATGCTCACTTGTAACTCAACGAATAGACGGGTTGCGGTGTCGGGGTGAGTGTGTACTGTGTTCCGAAGATAAGTGGGGCCGCGTGCAGTGAACACCGGCCCCGTGGCGACGGGTCAAGTAGCACTCGCCCCGCCGCAACGGGAAGGGTATCGCCGTGCCTGGCCTCAGAGATGCGGCGACCCGCCGCGCTTGAGACGCGAGCGGGCCGCCTGAGACACAGGAGGTCGAAGCTCCCATGCCCTGTACCAAGCCTACGGGCGACCCCGGTCCTGTTTCCATCACGGTCTCGCGGACCGACCGCACGTTTCTGCACAGCGTCTTTCAGATGGCTCGGAGCGGCATTCGCGATGAGTTGCGCGATTACCCGGAATCTCTGCGGGAGCCCGTCCGACTACACCGCGAGGAAGCCGTGTATGACGCGCTCCTTGCGGCGCTTGACGGCAGGTCCCTTGTCGTCACCGGCGATCTGCGCTGCGTCCTCTCGGACCTGGCGGCGACCATCGACCGGGCCAACGAGTATGAGCGTGTCGTCGCTGAGCACGCGGCGCTGTTGGGCCTGTGCAAGCAGGTTTGCGAGGGGGTACGCCATGAGCGGTGTCGCTAGGCAATTCGGTGAGAACTTGCGGCGCATCCGCAGTAAGGCGGGCCTCTCGCAGGAACGACTCGGCTTCCTCGCCTCCCTTCATCGCACGGAGATCGGATTGCTTGAGCGTGGCGCTCGCGTTCCTCGAATCGACACGCTCATCAAGCTCGCGAGTGCGCTTGGGATTGAGCCCGAGGAATTGATCGCGGGCATGGAGTGGACTCCGGGCGGTGCTCAGGCGGAGCCGGGTGGGTTCAACTTTTCGTCTCAGGCTGCGCGACACACTGACTTGATGGAACGCGCTGCCGCGTTGCGGGAAGGTCAGTCCGAAGAGGTGGATGCTGTTGAGCTGATACGCAAATCGCGCGAAGAGCTGGACGAACGCGCCGACAGGATTGACGCTCTCCTTCGAGGGGATGAGGACTGATGGCGCGCAAGGCGACCGGCGGCGTCATCCCGCCGAAGGATGGCCGGGGTTGGGCTATCCGCTTTCGGGCCTACGGGAAGCGGCGGCTGATCACGCTCGGCACGTCGGAGGAAGGCTGGAATCGCCAGAAGGCCGAGGAAGAGCTACGGCACGTCCTGGCGGACGTTGACCGCTGTATCTGGCAGCCGCACCGACCGGCAGCGGTCGAAGCGCCCGCCGACTTGCCCACCTTTCACGTCTTCGCGTCCGAGTGGATGGGTGCTCGACGGCCGGAGCTTCGACCCCGCACGATCAAGGATTACGAGTGGGCCTTGAGCCATCACCTGCTGCCCTTCTTCAAGGACCACCTGCTGCCCGAGATCACGGTGGCCGAGGTGGACCGCTACAAGCAGGCGAAGGTGCGGGAGGGAAAGCTTGCGCCCCCCCAGATCAACAAGACGCTCAAGCGCCTGTCCCAGATTCTCGACGTTGCCGTCGATTACGGACATCTGCCGAGCAATCCGGCAGCGTCGAAAGGCGGGCGGCGGCGGGTCAAGGAATCAGCGCCTCGCCGGACTTGGGTGGAGCCGGAGCAGTTAATGGCGCTGCTCGACGCCGCACCGAAGCGACACCGAGCGATCCTCGCCACCTTGGCCGGGGCAGGCTTGCGAGTGGGGGAGCTGTGCGCGCTTGATTGGCGCGATCTAGACCTCGCGACCGGGACCCTGACCGTGCAGGCGTCGAAGACGCCCGCCGGGCGGCGTGAAATCGATCTGCCCTCCGGCCTGGTCACCGAGCTATGGACCCTCGCGGCCACCTGTCCTCAGACCCGCCCCGACGATCCGGTCTTCATCGGCAGGCGCGGCACGCGGCAGACTTCTGACAACGTGGGGCGGCGTCTCAAGTCGGCGATCAAGCGAGCCAACGTCGAGCTTGAGGCGGCAGGCATTGCCCCGATCAGCGAGCGGGTGTCGCCTCACTCGCTGCGCCGCACCTACGCCTCACTTCGCTACGCCTGCGGCGACGACCCGGTCTACGTGGCGGAGCAGGGTGGATGGGCGGACCCTTCATTCCCGATCAAGGTCTACGCTAAGGCCGTGAGAAGGCGCGAGCGGCTATCCGGTGCCCACCGCGAAGCATTCGATGCGGCCCTTCAATGGGCAGCGATGGGCAGCGAGGCCGACGAGCACCCCTCCGAAGGCTCTACCCTGGTAGACAACGCAGTCGAGGAAACGGCTAGCTAGAGCCGAAATCTGGCTATCTGCCCCTGTAGCTCAGTTGGTTAGAGCGGCGGCCTTTTAAGCCGCGCGGCGCGGGTTCGAATCCCGCCGGGGGCACTTGGTGACGAGCGGCATTCTAATGCCGGATGCTGTAGCTGACGATTTACGGGGACCCTCCAACTTGGCTTCGTGGGTACCACATTTGGGTACCAAGCCCCGCTGTCCAACACAGGCCTCTCGCGTGCGACCGGACCGATCAGTCAGGATCACCGCGTGTCGGCGACTCCCACCGATCCGCTACTGAGGCTCGACGATCCCGAGCTTGAGTGGAAGCGCTTTGAGCGCTTCTGTCTCGACTTGGTTCGTGCCCTTCCCGATGTGATCGCCGCCCATCTCTACGGGACTCGCGGGGAGGATCAGCAGGGAATCGACATCCACGCGGACCTTGATGAAGGCGGGGTGCGCACGATCCAGTGTCGGCGGGTGCAGAAGTTCGGCAAAGGAGATGCGAGGCAGGTGATCAAGGAGACCACCTACAAGGCCGACGAGCATGAGATCTGGGCAACTACACCGCTCAGCGCCGGTACGCGGGAACTCGTTGACGAAACCGACGGTTGGGAGGCCAAGGACATAGAGCAGCTCTCGAGTCTCGTCCGTGGTCTACCCCGCGAGCAGGCCAGGTGGTTGGTCGAGGATCATCTCGGCGCCGCTGAACGCAAGCGCTTCCTTGGCCACGAGGGAGACCTTCTGATCGCTCCGGCGCTGCCGTGGTTTCGTCGCGCCGATGGTCGCCCCCAGCTACTCGGCCTCGGCCAGACGCTGCGGGGCCGCGAGCAGGTGCTGGACGAGTTGAAGGATGCGGTTGGCGATGGAGAGACCCGGATCGTAATTCTGCTCGGCCGCAGTGGAATTGGTAAGTCCCGTCTCCTTCGAGCTCTCGTCGAGGAGTTGCCAACTCGCCGGATACTCGCCCTTAGAGCCGGCTTCGGATCGATCTCCCAGCTCGGTGATGAGCTGCCGCTTGACCCCTATGACCTCTTAATCGACGACGCCCACCGCCGCGATGACCTTCAGGCGGTGCTCGCAACCGTTCTCGCCGCAGAGGCCCTCGACACCCTGGTTCTCGCCAGCTCTCCCCAGGGGCTCTCGGAGTTGCGAGCGATTCTCTCGACGGCTGGTGTCTCTAGCGATGTTGTGCGGGTCATTGGGCCACTGGCCTCGCTAGAGGGGGACGAGGCTGAGGCCCTCGCCGCCGAGGAGCTGACGACCGCTGGCGCCGACGCTGGCGAGGCGGCGCAGCTAGCGCGGCTGACCCGCGATGTTCCGGCCCTCTGCGTTCTCGGCGCGCGCCTGCTTGCCGACGGCAAGCTCACCCTCGCTGCGATCAGCGCCGATCAGACTCTCGGCGACGAGATCCTGGTGCGCTACCGGGAGGAGACGCTTGGGAGACTCAGCGACAGAGTTGACACGGGCCTCGCGACCCGGCTGCTGACCCTGATCGCTGTGCTGGCGCCGGTCGACCTCGATCAACGCCAAACGCTCGAGTGGTTAGCGGCTGAGACCTCTACTTCGGTCGAGGCCGCGATCGCCGCCATTGCCACCCTGCAGGACGCCGACCTGCTCAGTGGCGACCTGCGAAAGCGTGTCGTTCCCGAGTTATTGGCCGACCAGCTGTTGTATGAGGTGACCGTGGGGGCGGGGAAGGCTTCTGATTTCCCTCTGCGGCTCGTGACCTCGGGACCGGAAGCATTCCTGGGTCAGATCGTCAGGAACCTGGCAGAACTTCATGCTCAGCTCCTCCGGGCCGGTGGTCCGGGGATCCTCGACCCGGTTACCGATTGGTTGCTCGCGGCTCTGGTCAGAGCGCCGGCCTGGGAGCGGGAGCGTCTCCTCGAACGCCTGAACGGTGCCGCCGCCTACTTAGCTGAGTGGATTATTGGAATGGCGCGCGAGCTGCTTGATCATCCCGCGGCTGAGAGCCCCTTGTTCGGTGAGATGGTTATCACCGATGCCGATGCCCGCCAGCGCCTCGTGCCCCTGTTGGCCGAAGCGGGACTTGACCCCGAGCAGACTGAGGCAGCGATCCACCTGCTCTGGGAGATCGGCGCCGACCTACGGAATCCGAACCGATGGGTCGGCGAAGCTCCGCTCGATGCCCTGCGTTCGCTCGGCAGCTACCGGCTTCCACTTGCCTATGCGGAAGCACTGCTCACGGTGGCAGAATCGTTGCTCGGCGATCCCGCCCAAGCTGAGGCCCGGACAATCCCGGCGGCTCAGATCCTCAAGGACCTCGTGGTGCGTGAGGGCACGACTTCCCGCTCGCAGGGTTACACGGTCCGGCTTGGGGCCTACTTCGTCAACGCGGAGTCGACCGCGGAGCTGCGGGGTCGGCTGCGGGAGCTTCTTGCTCGGGAAGCGCTTGGCGAGGGCGAGCGCACCCGGGTCGTATGTGCGGGACATCTGGCCTCGATGTTGACCCAGCCCCGCGGCTACTTCGGGGCCACGGCTCCCTCTGAGGTGATCGATCAGTGGCGCCCCGAGCAGCTCGCTCTGGTCAAGTCGATCGACGCCATTTTCACCGAGAGCGACGACCCTCTGGTCACTCGCCGATTACGCGACGCGCTCAGCTGGCATGCAGAGCACAGCGCGATCGAGGGCGTCCGGGAGCGGGCCGGCGAGGTCCTGGAGCGACACCCGATGGGTGAGTCCGAGCTGTTGGTTCGGGCAATGACTTACGGCCTGTTCGATCTCACGAAGCGCGACGAGCGCCAGGCCCGCCTGGACAAGTTGGCCAGCTCGTTGCTTGCCGACTATCCCGACCCAGATTCTCTCCTCGAGCAGCTCGATCTTGCTCTCGACCGGCTGCGAACCTGCGAGCCGGAGCTAAGTGCCGATCCCGGCCGATTACTGGCCGCTTGCGCTGCCGTTGATGTCGGCTGGGGGCTAGCCGCCGCTCGTTTGCTCGCCGCGGATCCGAAACGTCCGACGGCGCGCGCCCTGGCGGCCTTGACTACCGTCGTTCTCGCAACCGAGCCCGAGGCCGCGCGGGAGCTGGTTTCTGTTCTCGCTGCGGGAGACGTGGAAGCCCGACGGATTGCCGCCGACCATATTGCTCGGATGGCCTGGGTGGAGGATGAGCTGGCGCCCGAGAGGGACCTGGCGGTGAAGCTTGCGTCTGATCCCGACCCCCTGGTTGTCGCGGGGGTATTGCTCGCCGCTGCACGGGTCGCCGAGGTCGACCCCGATCTGGCGCGGCGGATCGTCCTCGCTGTTCCCAACCTCGCCGAGCCTCAGCTCGCCGAGGATGCCTGCATGGCTCTCCATCCCCGGGTGGAGCTCATGGAGGGTGATTGGGAGGTTCTTCTCGGACGACTCCAGTCATGCTCGGAGATCGAATATTGGTATGAGCAGATGCTCGCGAAAGCTTCCATCGCGGTTCCCGGGGTCGTTGTCGATCACCTGCTCGGGCGCGCTCTCCATGGCGGAGACGACGGCCGCTCATCGGCTCTCCCATTTGATGGACTTAGCTTTGATCCTTTCGCCGAGCACCCCGAGATGCGCCCCGAGGCGCTTGAGCGGGTAGCGGTCGCCCTTGAATCCGTCGATGGTGGTGTCGCCGCGATGGAGCTACCGCGCCTGTTCTGGGCGCTTGGAGCCGAGGACGAGTCCCCTTTTGTGCTGATCGCGAAGCTTCTGGGCGGAGGAGAGGGGCCCGCCGACACCGGTCGAATGCTCCTGCTCGAGGCATCGCATCGCAGATTGCTGGCCCGGCCTGAGTGGATCTCCATCCAGATCGAGAGGAGCGATCCAGGCGATCCGTTGGACCAGTTGCGCTCCGCCCTGAGAGCATCCCTGCACAGTCGCACCCGCCACGGCACGCCGGGCGAGCCTTATCCCGAGGATGTGGCGCTCCGAGACAAGGCGAAGGCGCTGGCCGAACAAGCTGCGACCGCAAGCAGGTCCGAACGGTTTTGGCTTGACGTCGTTAGCTCGGTTGAAGCCGAGATCGAAGAGGAGCTGCGTCGCGACCGTCTGCTCGGCGAAGACGACTAACGACTCGACCGGGCGATCTCCTAGGTCCGGTCCCAGGGACCACCCCGCAGGTCCGAACCAAATCGTTTCGTGAACTCGTCCTGCCACCGTCGAAGTGGTCCCCACTCGTCTTCGCTGGTCATCTCCTCTGCGTAACCGGGCTGCCCGGGCAGGCGCCCGTACGCGTCCATGGCGGACGTCGCACCGCTGGCGAAACCCATGATGATTTCGGCGTTTGGCGTCAGTGGGCGTGGATCGGGCATCAGCAGCGAGCTGTCGCCGATCTCTCGCCACGTCATGTCAGTCTGACGTTCCGGGTAGAGCCACTCCTCCTTGCCGGCAGCGATAAACCGGTACGCCCTCAACTTGATTATGCGGTTGACCAAGAGAACCTCGGCCTCGCTCAGCTTTCGACCCTGGTGGATGTCTATGAAGTTGAACATCGCCTCCCGGAACAGGTCCGGATTCGCCCGAACTTGAGTCGCTGGCCGATATGGGTTGCAGGCCCATGACTGGTTAGTCAGGATGAGCAGCCGGTCGGGTGACAGAGGGAAAATCGTGTGGGTGCCGTGGAGCCGGATGTCTGGATCGTTGGCTCCGCGGCAGTAGAGCGGGTTACCGGGCGCACACGAGCGATTGAAGACGGTGACTGGGTGATCAGAGATGACGAACTTCGCCGGTGAGTGGGACGCATCAACGATCTGCCACACGCACTCAGCCCACACCGCCCCGTAGAGGCTTCGCAATTCGGTAAGCAGATCGAGGACGTCCTCGCGGCGTCGTCCGCCCGCTTGCCCTAGCAGCCAATCGAGCCCCTTTGGGGTTCGCAACTTCTGAGTGCCCATGAACAGCATCAGGTCTTGGAGCACTTCTTCGTAAAACCCATCCCATCCGTCTCTGGCAAACCATTCGACAGAGCGCTGTCCACGCCGATCGACATCGCCAAAGAACGTCTTCTCGAGCTCGCGCGACTCAACGCCTCCGAGTCGCGTCGTATAAAGATCGTTGATCGCGAAGCAGCGGCGAGTGCCCGTCCGACGAAGCGCTTTTCGTGTCAGCCGGGCGCCGTTCGAGGTCTTGAGCTTTTCGGGCTTGAGGTCAAGAAGGAACAGCTCTCGATCCTCGGCTTCAGGAGGGATGAAGCGTCGCTGATACCACTGGGGGACGTAATGGTTGTTCCGGTACTCGGCCGACATCGGACAATCAGGATCGCCTTTTTCGGTTGGGACATGCAGGGAGCCGCCCCAGACTACGTTCACGAAGTTGGGGGCTTGAGGAGGCTGAGGCGTCGACGTTTGGCCTTGCGATCTCTTGCGCGTTCCGTACAATGTCCGGGCCATGGAGCCCACTACAACCCCGAAGACCCGCCGGATCGAAGTCCGGCTGAGTGATGAGGAGCGCCAGCTCGATGCCGCTGCTGCTTCGGCGCTGGGCGAGAGCCTGAGCGACTTCTTCCGTCGTGCTGCCCAGGCGCGGGCGCAGGAGGTGCTGGCCAACCAGCGTACGATCGCGCTCAGCGAGGTGGAGGCGACACGCTTTCTTGAGGCACTCGAGCAGCCCGACGAGGGCACGGTAGCCCGGCTCGAAGATCTCCGCCGTCGCGCGTGACCGAAGCGGCCGCGCTCACCGAGCGCTACGACCCAGCGGCTCACGAGGTGGCGGATTTTGCCTGCGGCGAAGAGTCGCTCGACCGTTGGCTCCATCGCTACGCGGGCCAGAGCGAGCGACGCGATGCGACTCGCACCTTTGTTGCCGCAGATGAGCGCGGCGGGGTGCGCGGCTATTACACGCTCGTCGCTGGCCAGCTCGAGCATGCTGAGGCAACGGAAACGGTGAGCAAGGGCCTATCGCGGCACTTTCCAATTCCGGTGGCGATCCTCGCCCGTCTCGCCGTGGACGAGCACAGTCAGGGACAGGGGCTTGGCGCGGCCCTGCTCAACGATGCCTTCGAACGGATATGCCGGGCCGCACAGGAGGTCGCCGTACGAGCGGTGGTCGTGCATGCGCTTGACGAGGGGGCGGCGGGCTTCTACAGGCGTTTCGGCTTTCGTGGCCTCAGCGCTACGCCACGGACGCTGATGGTAACGCTGGGCGAGCTTCGCAGTGCTGGCTATTTGGGTACCACTTTGGGCACCGATATCGTCAGCCCAGACTGATCTAAACTGCGTTTCACGATGCCAAATCAGGCACGACTTCCCCTGACAGAGGGTGTCAGCCTCTTTTAAGCCGCGCGGCGCGGGTTCGAATCCCGCCGGGGGCATTTGGCGACAAGCGCATTCTAGTGCCCAATACCGCCGTCAACGACCGAGATTGACTCGGCGGCTTGGTCCCGTGGCACCACATTTGGGCATCAAACAGGTTATCTGGGGAGGCAGTGGCCAAGAGCTCGGTTTCGGAGGGGTGCCGGAGTGGTTGTACGGGGCAGTCTCGAAAACGTCCGCCGCCCTATCGATGCCAAACGGCGGGGTGCGAGCGTTGCTGGCTGCGCTATCGAGTGCTCTCCTGTCGGTTAGGAGCAAACATTCGTCTAGTCTGAGTATTTCGGTTCAAGCGAAGTTCCTCTTCGCCGATTCAAGCTGAACACGAGAGCAGACCTTCTCGACTCAGGCACCCTCGTCGCGAGGCGGGTCCGCAGAGCCACGGAACTCCACCGGAGTTCGCCGGGCTACCGAAAGGACTGTCACGCCCGCCGATCGCTCACATCAGCGCTCGGCGGCGCCCAAGGAACGTTGTCTGGGCTGCTCGTCCAAACAAGGAAGGACATTTATGTCCAACCCCATCCACCTCAGGCACGCCAGGCGTGCCGGCATCACTCTTGCCCTGGTCTTCGCGCTTGTCGCCATTCCGACCGCCGCGCAGGCAGCCCCGGTAAATCTCGCCACCGTCAATCCCTTCGTTGTGCTTGGCGGCACCACCGTCACGAACACCAAAGCGTCGGTGCTGAACGGCGATCTCGGCGTCGCCCCCGGCACCGCCCTCACCGGCTTCGATGTCGCCGTGGTAAACGGAGCCACGCACGCAAACGACGGCGTCGCCAAAACGGCGCAAGCCGACCTCACCACTGCCTACAACGTCGCGGCCGAACAACCGGTTTCAGGCGGCAACGACCTGTCCAACACGGACCTCGGCGAAAGGACGCTGACCCCCGGCGCCTACGGCTTTACGTCCTCTGCTCAGCTCACCGGCGCACTCACCCTCGACGCCAAAGGCGATCCCAATGCGCAGTTCGTCTTCGAGATCGCTGCCGAATTGACCACGGCGCCGGCCAGCTCGGTTGTGCTGGTCAACGGAGCCTCCCCGTGCAACGTTTTCTGGCAGGTCGGCAGCTCGGCGACGCTTGACACCACCACGGTGTTCCAGGGCAACCTGATGGCGCTTACGAGCATCTCGCTGAACAACGGAGCATCCGTGATCGGGAGGGTGCTTGCCCGCAACGGCCAAGTCAGCCTGATCAACAACGTTCTCACCAGGCCGTTGTGTGCGGCCGGGTCCACGTCGCCGCCCACTGCCGAATCGCCCAGCGGCCCGGGAGCCGGGTCTCCGACCGCCCCCGGAATCATCGGTCCTGCGCTGCCTGGCGCTGGGTCGGCAGTCGGTCCAAACCGCGCCGTCCCCGTCGCCAAAGCGAGGGCGAGGGCGAGGGATCGCAGGTCAGCCCGCAATGGCAGGGCGGTAGTGCGGCCTGCGCCGCGTGAGGCCTGCACCTCTGGGTTCCGCGCCACGGTCAGCGGTCACGAGATCAAGCGTGCTGTCTTCAGCCTGGATGGCAAGTTGATCGGCAGCCGGACCAATTCGCCGTTCGCGATGTCGGTACGTGCCGCTCCCGGCGCGCACCAGATCAGGGTCCGCGTCACGTTTACGGACGCCACCCACGCGAAGACCATGACGCTCCCCTATCGCGCCTGCGCAGCGGCGGTGCTCCACCCACGCCACGGCCCATCCCAGTTCACCGGATGAGCCGCATGCTCGACGGCGTATCGAACCCCTCCGGCACTCGCCGGAGGGGTTCGGCGTTGGTATCGGCGCTGGTCGCGGCGGTAATCGGTTGCGTCTTCAGCGCTCCGGCTGGAGCTGTCGGCCCACGAGTGCCCGTAAGTCAGCCGCTTGTCGTGGTCCTGCACGCGCACGTCGCCCGGACCAGACCAAGCGTGCATGCAGGCCGGATCGAATCCCTCGATGCTCGGCGTCCGCTGACTCAAGCTCGCACCGTTCTTCCTGTCCTCGGCCACGCGACCAGCCGCACCGGCGGTTCTTGGCTGTGGGTCCGTCTTCCCGGGCGGCCCAACGGACACAAGGGCTGGATCTCCGCACATCGGACCAGGCGCACCTCCACCAAGTGGAACCTCTTGGTAAGGCTCTCTACTCGCCAAGTTACCGTCTACCACGGCGGCCACGCCCGTCGTCACTTCCGTGCAGTGGTCGGCAAGCCTTCGACGCCGACCCCACGGGGCGCGTACTTCATCGAAGAGGCCCTCGCGCTGTCCTCTTATGAAGCCGGCGGACCCTTTGCGCTGGCAACCAGCGCCCGATCGAACGTCTTTCAGGAATTCGAGGGTGGCCCAGGCCAGATCGGCATCCACGGAACGAACGCCCTCACGGGCACCCTCGGGACGGCGGTCTCGCATGGCTGTATCCGACTCGGCACTCACGCCATTACTTGGCTGGCGAGGCGCATCGGCGCCGGCGTTCCGCTGACCATCAGGCGATGAGGCGTCGAGCTATGTGCACCTTGATCAAGAAAGGGGGTCTAGACATGATGCGCGGTCGGCGATCTCGAAATCTCTTGTTCTTCGCAATCGGTGCGCAGGGCTGGAACCTCTGCTCGCTGCGGCCACGCGCCGCCGGTCTGCCACACACATCGAGGCTCCCGCGGCCCTCAAGGCGCCGAAGGCCTTCCGGGCGAGCGGGCTGTCCCAGTACGCCTACATCTACAACCTGGGTGGAGAGTCCGTGCCGCTGGAGGCCGACGTCACCTTCGATACCAACGGCGTCCTGACGCCGGGTATCACCCACGCGCTCGGTGTCGCCGAGATCACGCTCACGACCGCCGGTACCTACGAGGCCACTTTCTCGGTGTCCGGCGCGGAGCCCAGCCAGATGGCGCTGTTCGTCAACGGCATCCTGGTTCCCGGAACGGTTTACGGCTCAGGTGCCGGCACCCAGCAGAACACTGGGCAAGCGATCTTCATTGCTCCCGCTGGCGCTGTGCTCACGGTCAGGAACCACACCTCGAGCGCGGCGGTCGGCCTCGCGACGCCGATTGGGGGAACGCAAGCAAGCGTGAACGTCTCCGTAGCCATCGAGAAGCTCGCCTAGCTCCTCAGGCCCGACCTACCAAGAAAGGACACCATGCAAGACCCCCACAATCACGCCGACGACCAGCCCAAAGCACTTCGCGGCACTGTTCCAGTGGCATCGCTGGGCGTTGGTCCCGGCCCTCATCGTTGGGCCAGTCTTACGCTCGCGGCGTGTGGCTCCTCGGAATCGATTGCCACCCTCAACACGGGGAAGATCGAGCGGGCGATTGCATTGAGCAGCCTGGCTCAACGGGGACAACGAGCTCAGGTGAGCTGCCCATCGGCGGTCCCCCAGATGGAGGGGTTTGTCCGTCGCGTCGCTATGCCAAATCAGGCACGACTTCGCTTGACAGAGGGCGTTAGCAGCCTCTCTTAAGCCGGGCGGCGTGGGTTCGAATCCCGCCGGGGGCACTCATCGAGCTCGGCGACAACGAGCCTCAGCCCAACGTCCAGCTCGGGCTCGGCGCGCAGATGCCCATAGCGCTCATCCCAGGCGCCGCTCTCGAGGTCCGCCCGTAGGGCTTCGAGCCCTCGCTCAGTCTCCTCGGGCGCCATCAGGTGCCAGACCGAACTGGCACGACGCACCTGGGGGTCGAGGTGCATCTCGGGCCGGTCCCAGAGTGCGCAAAAGAAGCCGTCCTTGCAGAGGCGGGGGACTGGGACCGCCTCGACCCTGGCGCCGGGAAGCGCTGCTGCCAGCTCGGCTATTGGCGGCATCAGCTCGGTGTGGATCTCCAGTAGACGGGGGATGTAGTCCCGCACCATCCACATCGCCGCCATCGCTGGGCCATCGAAGGTGAGGACGAGGACTCGCTCGCGTGAGACCCGGATCATCTCGGCCAGGCCCGCCGCGGCATCCGCCCAGTGTTGGACGGTGATGATCGCCATCGCGGCGTCGAAGCTGTCATCGTCGAATGGCAGTGCTTCTGCGCTTGCTTGTACCACCGGTGCCGAACCGACAGGTCGCTGGGCGATCATCTCGGCCGAGGGCTCGACCGCCGTCACCTTGCGATCGGCCGGCTCGTAGGAGCCGGTGCCGGCCCCGACGTTGAGAACCGACCGCGCGTCGCCCAGCGCCTCCTCGATTCGCGCTGCGATCCGCGGGTCGGCGCGGCGATGCTCGCTGTAACCATGCCCGATTCGGTCGTAAACGGGATGGCTCACAGGGCTCACTCTATGAAGGTCAGTGTCGGAAATGCCGGTGCTTGGTGAAGACCATCGGGATGTTGGCGGCGTCGCAGGCCTCGATCACGTCGGCGTCGCGTTTGGAGCCGCCGGGCTGGATCACCGAGTTGGCGCCGGCGTCGATCGCCGCCTGGGGGCCGTCGGCGAAGGGGAAGAAGGCATCGGAGGCGACGGCTGAGCCGGCCAGCAGGGTGTCGGCGTCCTCGCCGCGGGCGTCGCGGCACTTCTCGACCGCGAGGCGGACCGAGTCGACGCGGCTCATCTGACCCGCCCCGATACCGAGCGTGGCGCCGCCCTTGGCGATCACGATCGCATTGGAGCGGACGTGGCGCACGACCGTCCAGGCGAAGAGCAGATCACCCCACTGCTCCTCGCTCGCCTCGGTCTTCGTCACCGTCTCCATGATCTCGCGCGGCTCGGGGTCGCCGTCGCGGTCCTGGATCAGGAGGCCGCCGCGGACGCGCTTGACGTCGCGTTCGGCCGGGTCGGCCTGGCGGGGCTCCTCGTTGCAGAGGATGCGGATCGCCTCCTTCTGTTGCAGGACCTCCAGCGCGCCGTCCTCGAAGCCCGGCGCCAGCAGCACCTCGACGAAGTTCTCGTGCAGTGCCTCGGCCAGCTCTACCCCGATCGGACGGTTGATCGCGATCACCCCGCCGTAGGCGGAGACCGGGTCGCAAGCCAACGCTTTGCGGTAGGCGTCGAGCGCATCCTCGCCGACCGCTACCCCGCAGGGGTTGTTGTGCTTGACGATCGTGCAGGCCGGCGGCTCGAAGTCCTCGTTCAGCCGCCGCGCCGAGTCGAGGTCGAGCACGTTGTTGAAGGAGAGTGCCTTGCCGTGCAGCTTCGCCACGCCCGAGAGGATGTGGCTGCGCAGCCCTCCCTCCGAGTAGAGCGCCGCCCGCTGGTGCGGGTTCTCGCCGTAGGCGAGGTCGAGCTCCTTCTCGTAGGAGATCGTCAGGTGTTCGGGGAAGTCCTCGTAGGAGGTCGAGAACCAGCGGCTGATCGCCGCGTCGTAGCGCGCCGTCTGGGCAAAGGCCTCGTTTGCGAGCCAGTGCCGGGTCGTGGCCGAGATCTCGCCACCCGACTCCTCCAGCTCAGCGCAGACCGCGTCGTAGGACTCCGGTTTGACGATCACCGCGACGCCCTCGTGGTTCTTGGCTGCGGCGCGGATCATCGTCGGCCCGCCGATGTCGATGTTCTCGACCGCGACCTCCGGGTCGACGTCGACCTCGGCGACGGTCTGCTCGAACGGATAGAGGTTGACGCAGACCAGGTCGATCGGCTCGATCCCCTCGCGCTCGAGGATCGCCATGTGCTCGGCGTCGCCGCGCCGCGCCAGCAGCGCCGCGTGCAGGCGCGGGTGCAGGGTCTTCACCCGCCCGCCGAGGATCTCCTCCTGGCCGGTGAACTCGGAGACGTCGGTGACCTCGAGGCCCGCCTCGCGCAGCGCGCTCGCGGTGCCGCCGGTGGAGAGGATCTCCACCCCCTGCGCCGCCAGCGTCTTGGCGAACTCGGCGACGCCGGTCTTGTCGGAGACCGATACCAGCGCCCGGCGCACCCGGATCGCGCCGTCGCTCACGGCCTGGGATGGGATGTCTGCGGGGGCCTCACTCATCGGTCACGACGACCCGCGGGCCGCCTGCGTCGATCCTAACCATGCCCCTCGCGATCATGCGGATCGCCTCCGGGTAGAGCTCGTGCTCGACCGTGTGGATCGCCTCCTCCAGCCGCGCCCGGTCGCGATCGGGCGGCACCGGCACCTCGCGCTGCAGGATCGGCGGCCCGGTGTCGACCCCCTCGTCGACGAAGTGAACCGTCACCCCCGTCGTCTCGACCCCGGCCTCGAGCGCTTGGCCGATCGCATCGAGCCCGGGGAACGCTGGCAGCAGCGCCGGGTGGACGTTGACGATCCGGTTGGGGTAGCGGGCGACGAAGGCGGGGGAAAGCAGTTGCATGTAGCCGGCGAGGACGACGAGGTCGGCGCCGCGCCTCTCGATCCACTCGGCCATCGCGGCATCGCGCGCCTCGCGGTCGGCGTACTCCTCGCGGGGAAAGGTCGCGGTCTCGACGCCAACCGCCCGCGCCCGCTCCAGCGCGCGCGCATCGACCTTGTCGGACCCGACCCCGACCACCTCGATCCCCTCGCGTCCGTGCAGCGAATCGAGGATCGCCTGCAGATTCGTTCCCGACCCCGAGGCAAGAACGACGAGCTTGAACGATTCACTCACGCCCGCATCATTGCTCACGCAGCCGACTTTGACCCCACTCCAGTGTGGTGAATGTCGGCTGCGTTGCCCACCTACACTCGACGCGTGTCGCTCCTCGAGCTCCTCGGCATCTCGACCCCTGTCATCCAGGCCGGGATGGGCGGGGGGCTGAGCCGTCACGAGCTGGCCGCTGAGGTCTCTGAGGCAGGCGGCCTAGGGACGATCGCGGTCGGCTCAGCGGATGCGATCGAAGCCGAGATCACCGCCGCGCGGGCGCTCACCGACCGGCCGATCGCGGTGAACCTGCTGCTCCCCTTCGCGCGACGGAGCTGGTTCGAGGCGGCCGAAGCGGCCGATGTCGTCGTCACGTTCTGGGGCCGTCCAAAGCGCCGCATCGGGGGGACCTGGATCCACCAATGCGGTTCGGTGGCCGAGGCCTGCACCGCCTACGGCGCCGGCGCGGACGCCGTGATCGTCCAGGGCGTCGAGGCCGGCGGCCACGTGCGCGGCAGCATGCCCGCCCTGGGGCTGCTCGAGCGGGTCAGGGC
>JBAREU010000208.1:0-2127 GCA_049796515.1 Solirubrobacterales bacterium | reverse complement strand
CGAGAGCCTCCAACCCCACAAGCAACTCCTCGCGGTCAGAGCCAAGCGCAACCGCTCGGTGCTCAAAGGAACTGCGGGTCGTGGCAAGCGAGTAGGCAACATCGATCGGATCGAGGTCTGGGTTCTCCTCGATGTGGGCGGCAAGTCGCTCGGCGGCTTCGGGCAGCGCTGCCTCAGCCTTGGTCGAGAGGATCAGCGGGATCTGCTCGGGTCGAGCTTGCTTGGAGGAGGCACCCAAGCCCCCGATCGCCTCCCCGTCGTCCCCCGCGGGGATGGCCTCGGGCGCCTCCTCCAAGATCACGTGGGCGTTGGTGCCGCTCGCCCCGAATGAGGAGACGCCGGCACGACGCGGGCCACCCTCGGCGTCCCAGCGCGCCGACTCGTCGAGCAGCTCGATCCTTCCCGCGGCCCACTCGACCTTGGACGACGGCGCGTCGACGTGCAGCGTCTTCGGCAACACGCCCTCGCGCATCGCCAGCGCCATCTTGATCACCCCCGCGACCCCGGCGGCCGCCTGGGTGTGGCCGAGATTCGACTTGACCGAGCCGAGCTTCAGTGGCCGCGCCCGGTCCTTGCCGTAGGTGGCGAGCAGGGCCCCGGCCTCGATCGGATCGCCGAGGGCCGTGCCGGTGCCATGCGCCTCGACCGCGTCTACGTCCTCGGGGGCAAGCCCCGCATTGGCCAGCGCCTGGCGGATCACCCGCTCCTGGGAGGGGCCGTTGGGGGCGGTGAAGCCGTTGGAGGCCCCATCTTGGTTGACCGCGCTGCCCCTGATCAAGGCGACGATCCGGCGGCCGTTCGCTCGCGCGTCGGACAGCCTCTCCAGGACCAGAGTGCCGACCCCCTCAGAGAAGCCGGCGCCATCGGCCCCCTCCGAGAAAGACTTGCAGCGCCCATCCGGGGCGAGGCCGCGCTGGCGGCTGAACTGGGTGAATATCGCCGGCGTGGCGAGGACGGTCACTCCGCCGGCCAGCGCCAGCGCGCACTCGTCACTCCGCAGCGCCTGCACGGCCAGATGCAGGGCGACCAGCGAGGAGGAGCAAGCGGTGTCGATCGTCATCGTCGGCCCCTCGAGGCCGAGCGTGTAGGCAACGTGGCCCGAGACGACGCTGCCACTCCCCCCGGCCGAGAGGAAGTCCGACAGCTCGGGGGCAGCCGAGCCCCAGCCGTAGTCGTGGTGCATCACCCCGGCGAAGACGCCCGTCGGGCTGCCCCGCAGAAGCTGCGGATCGATTCCGGCGTCCTCCAGTGCGGTCCACGAGGCTTCCAGCAGAACCCGCAGCTGCGGGTCCATCGTCCGCGCCTGGTGCGGGCTCACAGCGAAGAAGCCGGGGTCGAACTCGGCGGCGTCGTAGACGAACCCGCCTTCGCTCGCGTAGCTCGTGTTGGGGCGGTCGGGGTCGGGGTCGTAGAGGCGATCGAGGTCCCAACCGCGATCCGTGGGAAAAGCCGAGATCGCATCGGTCCCCGAAGCCACCAGGTCCCATAGCTCCTCTGGAGACCTGGCTCCGCCCGGGAAGCGACAGCTCATGCCAACGATCGCAATCGGCTCTTCCGCCGCCTGGCGCAACTGCCGGTTTTGCTGCCGCAGACGCTCCGTTTCCTTCAAGGAGACACGCAGCGCCTCGGCCAGCTTCTCCGGGGAGGCCTTCACTCCAGCTCACCCCCCGGGGACCCGGCCGCCTGCCGCGCGAGGGTCTGCTCGATCAGGTCGTCGATGTCCATCGCATCGATCTCCTCGATCGACCCACCCTCGACCGCGCACCCATCCCCGTCCCCGAGCTGGAGCACTTCCCGTAGGGGCTCGATCAGCCCGGCATCCCGCAGACGGGAGAGGGGAACCCGTGCCAACGCGTCCCTGAAGGCGGTCTCGCCGGGGTCGATGTCGCCGTCTCCACCGGAGCCGGCCTCGACCAGCAGGTGGCCCGCCAGGGCGAGCGTGGATGGGTAGTCGAAGACCAGCGTCGGCGTCAGCTGCAGGCCGGTGGCAGCGACGAGCCGGTTGCGCAGCTCGACCGCACCGAGCGAGTCGAAGCCCATCTCCTGGAACGCCCTGCCGGGCTCGACCTCCCGCGCGGAGGCGTGACCGAGGACGGCGGCGGCATGCGAACGCACCAGCTCCAGCAC
>JBAREU010000207.1:0-4077 GCA_049796515.1 Solirubrobacterales bacterium | reverse complement strand
CGATCGTGCGCCGCGCCTGCGGCGCGATGCGGGTGTGCAGCCGGCGGCTCGGCCAGAGCATCGCCAGCGCCGCGCCGGCGAGCAGCTCGAGCGCGCGAGTGTCGGTGCCGTAATAGACACGCGAGGGATCGAGGGTGGGGCTGTAGAGGATCGCCATCAGGACCCCCGAGAGGAGGGCCGCGGCGAGGGTGACCGCGGCGAGGCGCGGCCTGGTCCCGGTCGCCTGTCTCGCTTCCGGCACGAAGCGCAGTCCCAGCATCAGTAGGAACGGCCAGACGATGTAGAACTGCTCCTCGACCGAGAGCGACCAGAGGTGGTTGAGCGGCGAGGGCGGCGCGAAGCGGGCGAAGTAGGAGACGTCGTGGAAGATCAGCCACCAGTTGTTGAAGTAGGCGGCGGCGCTGAGCGCGGCCGTGCGGAAGTCACCTGGCTGGTGGGGGCCAATCAGGGTGACCCAAGCCATCACCACCATCAGCATCAGGAACAGCCCCGGCAGCAGGCGGCGGGCGCGTGCCAGCCAGAACGACTTCAGCCTGATCCCACCGCTGTTGACCTGATTGAGCAGGATGTCGGTGATCAGGTAGCCGCTGAGGGTGAAGAACACACCTACACCGAGCAACCCACCTTCGGCCCAGCCGAACTCGAGGTGGTAGAGGATCACGCCGAGCACGGCGATCGCCCGCAGGCCGTCGAGGCCCGGCATGTAGCGCTGTCCGCGCTTTACCGGTTCAGGCATAGGTGGAAACCATTGCAAGCGCCGCTCCCAGCAACGGTTGCTGACCCATCATTCTCATCGCGACCGCCTCGCCGAGTGAGGTGGCGATCGTCCGGGTGATGGCGGCCTGACGGCGGGCGAACCTACTCACCATGGCCAGTTCGGGAGCGGACTCGATCGTTGCTTCGGCGGTCGGGGCGTGCATGAAGGTGAGGCATCCCTTGATTCCCTGCGCGATCAGCTGCGCACGGTAATCGGCGCCCTCGGGGATGGGGTGGAGGTTGTCGGCCTGCATCAACTCGGGGTGGGTGGCGACGGCGCCGGCCCAGTCGGGAACCTGCGTCCCCAGGCGCGAGGCGGCGAAGGACCTGACGACGCTGTTCTTGCCGGTGTTGTCGACGCCGTTCACGGTGAAGCCGTGGATCGTCGGAACGACCATGCAGCGGTCGCCGATCCGCGCCGCGACCGCGTTCAGGTTCCCGGCGAGGATCTGCGGGTAGGCGGGGTTGTCGTTGGTGCCGGCGTCGAAGACGATCACCGACTGTGAGGGGTCGTAGCTCTCTTCGAACAGGTCGAAGATCTGGTAACTGTTGTAGCCCCCTCCGACGTTGGTGGTGAGCGGCACGCCGGGCAGGTACCGCTTCAGGTAGGGAATGGCCAGCACCTCGAGGCTGTCGCCGACGACCAGCACGCCGCCGTTTCCGCTGGCGCCGGCCTGGCTGGGAGCGATGAAGGCGAGAACGAGCAGCACCGCCTGCGCAGCCACCAAAGCGAGCTTGCGCGCCCCCGGCATCAAGCGATTCTTACACTACGCCGATGCGCTTCGGCCCAATTGCGGCAGCAGCCGTACTGCTGAGCCTGGCGCTGATCCTGCCCGGCTGTGGCGAGGAGGGAACGGCGACGGCCGGTGGCGAGCGAGCCGCGGCTGAGAGTACGGCGGGCGGGGAAGAGGCGATTCCGAGCGGGGCGACCGGCGTGGGTGAGACGAGGATGGCGGCCCTGGCGGCGAGACAGTGCGGCCGTCTGCTTGGTGATTTCCTCGACGCAATGGAATCCTTGGGCAACACCCTTGCGGTCGGACTCGACTACGACAGTTACCTTGGTGCGGTCAACCACGTCCGCGGCGCCTACGCAAAGGTCCCGGCTGACCGCCTCTCGTTTTTCTGCCTGACCCGAGTAGCCACCCCGGCCGAGAAGGCCCTCAACACCCATATCGATGCCGCCAACGCGTGGGGAGAGTGCCTGGCCAGCTCCAGCTGCGACCCCGAATCGGTCGAACCCAAGCTCCAACGGAAGTGGCGAGAAGCTTCCGATCTCCTCTCAGCAGCCCGGAAAGGCCTGCGAAATCTGGGCTGACACAGTTTCGTAATCCAAGATTTTCACTCTCGGCACTCCCAGGTCTTGTCTCGTTACAGGGCAAGCGTTGAGATGGCGGCCCATGCCACGTGTGAGCAGCTTCTACGGGATTACGATCTGGATGTATTACGACGAGGCCCATCATCGAGGCCGGCCGCATTTCCACGCCCGTTACGGCGAAGAGGAGGCCTCCATTGACATCGAGAGTCTCACCGTTATTGGCGGTGCACTGACTCCGCGTGCGGGGCGGCTCGTGATCGAGTGGGCCGCTACGCATCAGGGCGAGTTACGAGACAACTGGGAGCGCGCTCGAAACCATCAGCCCCTGATGCCGATAGAGCCCCTCGCGTAGCTCATCTACTATCTAACCGATGCGCAGCACGCCACTTTTGACTGAGGCCGAGCCGGCCGAGGAGTACGTCGTCCGCGTCCGCTTCAAGGACGGCCTTGCCGCCGATGTCGATCTCGCCTACCTGCTCGACTACGGTGGGGTCTTCGAGCCTCTTCGAGACCTCGATTACTTCCGCCAGCTCCGGGCAGACCCAGAGGCGGGGACGATTGTCTGGCCCAACGAAGCCGATATCGCGCCGGAGACCCTGTATGCACACGCTCAACGTCGCGCGGCGGCGAGGGCTTAGCGTCTACCTCGACTCCCCCTCGAAGTAGTCGATCGCCTCGTCGAGGCGGAAGTGCTTGTAGAGGCCGCCTCCCTCGGGCCGGCGCTCGAAGGCGCCTAGGGTGTTCGAGTCCGGGCGGATCACGATGTCGGGTTGCTGGTTCGATACGGCCAGGAACCGGACGGGCTCGTCGGTCTTGTTGACGATCTGGTGTGCCCCGCCGTCGCCCACCGGAAAGCTGACCACTTCACCCTCCTCCAGCTCGCGCCAGCCATCGGGTGTGCGCAAGCTGGGCCGACCCGAGAACACGATCAGGAGCTCCTCCTCGGCAAGGTGGTAGTGGTACGGATACGCCGCTTCGCCGGGAGGCAACTCCCACAGACTCGCTCCGATCCGCTCGCTGCCGACCTGACGGCCGATCCGTGCTCGCCGGCAGATGAATCCCGGCTGCGAGCGGCTCTCGTCGAATTCAGCGCTATGGATGTTTGGCATGGCGCATCTCTACCAGCTTTCGACGGCCCTGATAGACACCGTCGCATGGGGTATGAGCAGTGGCGAGCGGTCGACGAGTACGTGAGCGGACTGTTGGCGCCACACGACGCCGCCCTGGAGGAAGCCTTGAGCGCCGCCGAGGAGGCGGGGCTGCCGCCGATTCAGGTCTCACCGCCGCAGGGTCAGCTCCTGTACATGCTTGCGAAGACGCTGGGAGCGGAACGGATCCTCGAGTTCGGCACGCTCGCCGGCTACAGCACGATCTGGCTGGGACGGGCGCTGGCCGAGGGCGGTCGCCTGATTACGCTGGAGGCCGACGCCGAGTATGCGGAGGTCGCGCGGCGCAACATCGCCGCTGCGGGGCTGACCGATGTTGTCGACCTGCGGGTTGGCCCGGCCCTCGACACGCTGCCGGCGCTGGAGGCTGAGGGTGTCGGTCCCTACGACCTCGTCTTCATCGATGCCGACAAGGTGCACAGCCCCGAGTACCTCGCCTGGTCGCTCGAGCGCACCCGGCCCGGCGGCCTGATCGTCGTCGACAACGTGGTCCGCGACGGCACCCTCGCCGAAGCCGACAGCGACGACGAGACGACCCGTGCCCAGCGCCGCCTGCACGAGATGCTCGCCGCCGACCCCAACGTCACCGCCACGACGATCCAGACGGTTGGCGTCAAGGGCTACGACGGCTTCACCGTCGCCCGGCGCCACTCGACCTGAGGATCCACTCCGATCGCCGAGCTGCTTGAGAGCACGGGCGCGCGCCGCTGCTGGCCGATTTGGGGAGCGGCGATTCCGGTTGCGCTATGGGCGCTGATCCGCGTCTTTGGCCTGGAGAGCGGAGGCCTGTTGACCACGGCGATGTTCTTCACGCCTGGCACGGCGATCGCCGCCTTGTTC
>JBAREU010000206.1:0-13224 GCA_049796515.1 Solirubrobacterales bacterium | reverse complement strand
GGTCTGCCTCGCCTTCCCGATCGACGGGCGCGAGGGCGACCGCTACGTCGTCACCGGACGGCCCGTTCCGGCGGCCGTGCTCGCCGGCGACCGGGAGGTCGCCCGCGGGCGGTTCGGGATCCTCCCTGACCGGCGCTGCCTGCTAGTCATGGGCGGTAGCCAGGGGGCGCGCTCGATCAACGAGTGCGCGATCGCGGCGTTCGCCGAGCGGCCCGGACGCGACTTCGACGTCGTCCATGTCGCCGGTCGCCGCGACTTCGCTGGGCTTGAGGAGCGCCTCGCCGCGGCCACCCACGGTGAGCGCTACACCCTGTTGGCCTACGAGCCCGACCTAGGTGACTGCCTCGCTGCCTGCGACCTGGTGCTGGGACGCTCGGGCGGGTCGATCTTCGAGTTGACGGCCACCGGTAGGCCCGCCGTCCTGGTCCCATATCCGCACGCCGCTGCCGGCCACCAGGAGAGCAACGCCGCCTGGATGGTCGAGGCCGGTGCGGCGACCGCGATCCGCGATGAGGAGCTGGAGGCCGGGCGGCTCGCGGCAGAGGTCGACGCGCTCATCCACGACGACGATCGGCTTGCGACGATGGCCGTTGCCTCGGCGGCCTTGGCCAAGCCCGATGCTGCACGGCGGATCGCCGACCAGGTGCTCGAGGCGGTGGGCGCATGAACGCTGGCTGGAGCGAACGCCGGCTCCACTTCATCGGCATCGGCGGTGCCGGGATGAGTGGCCTCGCCCTGGTCTGCCACGAGCTCGGCGCCGAAGTGAGCGGCAGCGATCGTGCCGATTCCTCGTACATGGAGCGCCTGCGCGTGGCAGGGCTCCAGCCCGCCGTGGGACACGATGCGGCCAACCTGCCAGAGGGCGCCGAGGTGGTCGTCTCGACCGCGATCGCCGCCGACAACCCGGAGCTGATGCTGGCGCGAGAGTGCGGCATCGAGCCGGTCCACCGCGGCGCGCTGCTGGCCGAGCTCTGTGCCGAGAAGCGACTGATCGCCATCGCCGGCACCCACGGCAAGACGACGACGGCGGCGATGCTCGCCTGGGCGCTGCGTGAGATCGGTGCCGACCCGGCCTTCTTCGTCGGTGGCGAGGTCCCGGGCCTGGGCCCGGACGGCGCCGCAGCCAACGCCGGCTGGGGCGGTGGGGAGTGGGTCGTCGCCGAGGCCGACGAGAGCGACGCCAGCTTCCTCGAGCTGAAGCCCGAGATCGCGGTCATCACCAACGTCGAGATGGACCACCACTCGCGCTGGGGCTCGATCGCCGAGCTGCGAGCGGCCTTCGATCGGTTCTCGGCCGACGCGCGCCTCGCCGAGTTCGACCGCGACTCTCCGGGACCGGCGGAGCTTTCGCTCTCGGTGCCCGGCACGCACAACGTGCTCAACGCCCGCGCCGCGCTCGCCGGGGCGGAGCTTGCCGGCTTCGATCTCGATGCAGTTGCTGCCGCGCTCGTCGGGTTTCCGGGGGTGCACCGCAGGCTCGAGCTGAAGGGCGAGCGCGATGGCGCGCGCGTCTACGACGACTACGCCCACCATCCGACCGAGGTGCGGGCGGCGCTTGAAGCACTGCGGGGGATGGAGCCCGCCCGATTGATCGTTGCCTTCCAGCCGCACCTCTACTCGCGCACGAAGGCTCTCGCCGAGCAGTTCGGCGCCGCTCTGGCGCTGGCCGACGAGGTGCTCGTGCTCGACGTCTACCCGGCCCGCGAGGAGCCCGCCGGCGACCTGGCGGGTGTGAGCGGCCTCGACGTCGCCCGCGCCGCGGCGGACAGGATGGGAGGAAGGCCGGTCCTCTGGACTCCTACTCTGGAGCGCGCGCAGGCGGCGCTTGAAACGCGCCTGGTACCGGGGGTGCTGCTGGTCACCGTCGGCGCCGGCGACGTCTTCAGGGTCGGCGAGGCGCTGGTTGCGAACGGAGCGGCCGGATGAGCTCCCCGCCCACCGGCGTCGAGCGCGACTTTCCGCTCGCGCGGCTGACCACGGTCCGCACCGGCGGCGATGCCGAGTGGTTCGCCCGCCCTCGCGACGCCGAGCGGCTGGGCGAGCTTCTGGCCTGGGCCGGGGAGGAAGGGCTGGCGATCGGCGTCATCGGCTCGGGCTCAAACCTGCTCGTCGCCGACGAGGGCGTTCGGGGGCTTGTGCTGAAGCTCGACGGCGAGCTGGCTGGGGTCACCAAGGACGGCGAGCGGCTGCTCTGCGGAGGCGGTGCCCGGCTTCCCTCGGCGGCGGCCAAAGCCGCCGGCTGGGGTCTCTCGGGGCTTGAGTTCGGCGTCAACATCCCGGGAACGGTCGGTGGCGCCGTGAGGATGAACGCCAACGCCTACGGCGGAGAGCTGGCCAAGGTGCTCGAGTGGGTGGATGTGTGCACGTCGGACGGCCGCGAGCGCCGCGCGCCAGAGGAGCTCGGCTTCAAGTACCGCAGTTCGAACCTGCGTTCCGACGAGATTGTCGCTCTGGCTTCGTTTCGGCTCGAGCCGGGGGACGCCACTGCGGTCAAGGCGACGATGGCCGCGATGCGCACGCGGCGCCACGAAGCCCAGCCATCGGGCATCAAGACCTTCGGTTCGACTTTCAAGAACCCCGGCGACGAGCGCGCCGAGGGTCGTACGGCGGGGCAGCTGCTGGAGGCAGCCGGTTGCCGTGGCCTCGAGGTCGGCGGGGCTCGCTTCTCCGCCAAGCACGCCAACTTTGTCGAGAACGCCGGTGGGGCGACTACCGCCGACGTATTGGAGCTGATGGCGCTGGGCCGCCGCCGCGTCCACGAGCGCTTCGGCATCGTTTTGGAGCCCGAGGTGCAGCTGCTGGGCGAGGTGCGCTGGCCGGAGGGCTGGCAGTTGTGAGGCGCTGGCTGCTCACCGTCGGTCTGCTCGTCGTCGTGGCTGCGGCCGCCTACTGGTTGCTGATCCGCGACACGACGCTCGAAGTCGAGCTGCGACCTCCCCGGGCGACGGCGACGATCGGGACTGGCGAGGACATCGTCGCCGTCGACCCGGAAGGCCAGATTCTCGCCTGGCTGCCCTTGGCCGATGACCTGCAACTACCGAGCCTGCCGCTCTCAACACCCCCCGCGAGCGGTCGCCTGGCCGGGCCGGTGCTCCAGCAGGCCCGCGTCCTCGGCGCCGCTCCGGCGACCCTGCGCCCCTACATCGAGCGCAGCTACTACGGCGAAAGCGGAGTCGACGTGGTGCTGCGTTCGGGCATCGAACTGCGCTTCGGCGAGGCCTCCCAAGCCACGACGAAGTGGAAGGCTGCAGCGGCCGTGCTGGCGGACCCGTCGATCACGGCGCTCGATTATGTAGACCTGCGCGCTCCTCGCCGGCCAGCCTGGGGTGGCTCTGGGCATACGCTTCCGCCCGTCGAATGAACCCTCGACCGTAGGGTTAGACTAGGCAAAAGCTCAAGTAGGACTTGAGGGTTCTGCTTGCAGGATGTCTCCCGCTCGTTTGACAGAGCCCCGAAAATGCCCTACGTTGAGCGCAATTTCCATGCTTCAGGAGTAAGCTTGAACCCTTAAGCTTTGCTGAAGCGTCGGACAGAACAAAGGCTCAACTCAAACGCCAGCCCCCTCGTGGGCGGCGAGCTGGAGAAATCGGGAGATGGAATCCACTTACCTGGCCGTGATCAAGGTCGTCGGAGCTGGCGGCGGGGGTACCAATGCCGTCAGCCGCATGGTCGACGCCGGAATCCGCGGCGTCGAGTTCGTCGCCGTCAACACTGATGCGCAGGCGCTGCAGGCCTGCGACGCCGACATCAAGCTCTCAATCGGTCAGGAGCTGACCCGCGGCCTCGGCGCCGGCGGCAACCCCGAGGTCGGAGCGGGCGCCGCGGCGGAGAGTCGCGACGAGATCAAGGAGGCGCTGAAGGGCGCCGACATGGTCTTCGTCACCGCCGGCGAGGGCGGCGGCACCGGCACCGGCTCCGCCCCCGTGATCGCCGAGATCGCCAAGGAAGAGATCGGCGCGCTGACCGTGGGCGCGGTGACCAAGCCCTTCGAGTTCGAGGGCAAACGACGGATGCAGCAGGCGCTCGAGGGGATCGAGAAACTGCGCAACAACGTCGACACCCTGATCATCGTCCCCAACGAGAAGCTCCTGCAGGCGGTCGAGCGGCGCACCAGCGTGCTTGAGGCCTTCCGCCAGGCCGACGACATCCTGCGCCAGGGCGTGCAGGGCATCACCGACCTGATCACCATCCCCGGCCTGATCAACCTCGACTTCGCCGACGTGCGCACGATCATGCGCGACGCTGGCTCGGCGCTGATGGGCGTCGGCGCCGCTTCGGGTGAGACGCGCGCCGTCGACGCGGCCAAGGCGGCCGTCACTTCGCCACTGATCGAGGAGTCGATCAAGGGCGCGACGGGAATGCTGCTCAACATCACCGGTCCCGAGGACCTCGGCCTGTTCGAGGTCAACGAGGCGGCCCAGCTGGTCCAAGCGGAAGCCGACGACAACGCCAACATCATCTTCGGCTCGGTCGTCGACCAGTCGATGCGCGACGAGGTCCGCGTCACTGTGATCGCCACCGGCTTCGAGGGTTTCGAGCTGCTCGCCCGCTCGCCGCAGCGGGTGCGGCGTCGCTACGAGAGTCGCCCGCGGATCTCAGCTGAGGACACCGACATTCGCAAATTGCGGGTGTCGGACGATGACATCGACGTTCCTGGCTTTCTCAAGGAATAGCTCCTAAGTTCTGCCGGGAGGAGCATCAGGAGCTCCTTCTCCCGCCGCTTCGCGGGAGTTCGTGAGAACGAGCTCCTGATGCTCTTCTTCGGGGACTGTCGGGAGTCCCTCGACAGGAACTCCCGCGAACGCGGCCTGGCGAGGGACTCCCGGCGGTCCCCGGCTTGGGCACCAGTCAATAGCCTGCGCGCCGTGAGCTTGCGGCGGACGCCCCTATATGAGAAGCACGTTGAGCTTGGCGCCAAGATCGTTCCGTTCGCTGGCTGGGAGATGCCCGTTAGCTATGAGGGGGTGCGGGAGGAGCATTCGGCGGTGCGTACCCATGCTGGGATGTTCGACGTCTCGCACATGGGTGAGGTGGAGGTCGAGGGGCCGGGGGCGTTGCGCTTTTTGCAGCGGGTGCTCTCGAATGACGTCGCGGCTATCGCGCTGGGCGGCGCGCAGTACTCGTGCCTTTGCAACGAGGAGGGCGGGGTGCTCGATGACCTCTTCGCGTACCGGCTTGGCGGCGACCGCTATTTGCTTGTCACCAACTCCGCCAACCACGCTGCTGACCTGAGCTGGCTCGGTCGCTGGAGTCGAGACTTCGACGTCTCGGTGCGCGATGTCGCCGACCGCTACGCGATGCTCGCCGTTCAAGGTCCGCACGCCCGGGCGATCGTCGGCGCGGCCTTGGCGATCGAGCTGCCGCCGCGGATGCGGATCGCCGCGAAGCGAGTCGGCGGTCGGCCGGCGCTGATCTGTGGCACCGGTTACACCGGTGAGGACGGGGTCGAGTTGCTGATCGATCCCGAGATCGCGCCGGCGATCTGGGCCGAGCTGCTCGATGCCGGCGTCGTCCCCTGTGGGCTCGCCGCCCGCGATACGCTGCGGCTCGAGGCCTGCTTCCACCTGCACGGCAACGACCTCGACCCCGAGCGCAACCCGATCGAAGCTGGGCTTGGGTGGTGCTGCAAGGAGGCGACGGGTTTCATCGGGTCCGAGGCGGTAGCCCGAGTGCGTGCCGAGGGCACCGCCGAGAGGCTGGCGCCGTTCAAGATCGAGGGCGCGGGGATCCCTCGCCAGGGAAACCCGGTTCTCGCCGGGGACGAGCGGGTCGGCGTCGTCACCAGCGGCAGCTTCTCGCCCTCGCTCGAGATCGGCATTGGCATGGCCTACCTTCGCAGCGACCTGGCCGAGGCCGGGACGGCAATCGAGATCGACGTGCGCGGCAAGCAGCGCGCCGCCCGGGTAGCTTCCAAGCCCCTCTATGTGAGTCCCTCGTCCCAGAAGGAGAGATGACCTTGGCCGACGCGAGCTACCCAGACGAGCTGCTCTACCACGATCAGCACGACTGGGCCCGATTGGAGGGAGACGAGCACGCGGTCTTCGGGATCACCTGGTACGCGCAGGACAGCCTCGGTGAGGTCGTCTTCTACGACCCGCCCGAGGTCGGCGCGGCGATCGACAAGGACTCCTCCTACGCCGAGGTCGAGTCAGTGAAGGCGGTCTCCGACGTGATCGCGCCGCTCTCTGGTGAGATCGTCGAGGTCAACGACGCGCTGGCGGACGCGCCCGAAAAGATCAACGAGGATCCCTACGGCGAGGGCTGGCTGGTCAAAGTGAAGCTGACCGCGCCCGCCGAGGCTGAGGCGCTGCTTGGCGCCGAGGAATACCGCAAGCTGCTGGAAAACGAGTGAGGCGCTCGCGCCCCTCGTTTCCGTAGCCTTGACCGGGTGACGCGCTACACCTCCGCCACCCCCACGGACCGGGCCGAGATGCTCGCCGCGATCGGCGTCGACTCGACCGCCGACCTCTTCGACCAGGTCCCCGAGTCGTCGCGCCTCGGCCGCCCCCTGGCGCTACCCGACGGGATGAGCGAGGCCGAGGTCTACGAGCGGATGGCGGCGCTCGCCGCGCGCAACGCCGATGCCGATGAGCAGATCTGCTTCCTAGGGGCGGGGATGTACGACCACTACGTGCCGGCGATCGTCGACGCGATCACCCAGCGCAGCGAGTTCCTTACCCCATACACGCCCTACCAGCCGGAGATCTCCCAGGGCGGCTTGCAAGCGATGTTCGAGTTCCAGACGATGATGTCGGAGCTGACCGCGCTGCCGGTATCCAACGCGGGTCTCTACGAGGGACCCTCCTCGCTTGCCTCCGCCGCCTACCTGGCGATCGGGGCGACGAAGGGCCGGCGCCGCTTTGTCGTCTCGCGCGGCGTCCATCCGCACAGCCGCGAGACCCTCGCCACCTACGCGGTCGGCTTTGACGCCGAGATCGCCGAGGTCGGCCTCGAAGCGGGCCTCACCGACGCCACCGCCTTGGCGGATGCGGTCGACGAGGAGACCGCTGCCGTCTTCCTGCAGAGCCCCAACTTCCTCGGTGCGGTCGAGGACGTCGAGGCGCTCGGAGCAGCGGCGAAGGAGTACGGCGCCCTACTTGTCGTCGCCGTCGACCCGATGACGCTTGGGGTGCTCAAGCCACCGGGCGAGTGCGGCGCCGACATCGCCCTCGGCGAGGGCCAGCCGCTGGGCAACCGGCTCGACTTCGGCGGCCCGTCTTTCGGCTTTTTTAGCGGCACGGAGGAGTTGATCCGGCGCATGCCGGGGCGGATCGCCGGCGAGACCGAGGACGTCGACGGCCGCCGCGGCTTCGTCCTTGCCCTGCAGACCCGCGAGCAGCACATCCGCCGTGAGAAGGCGACCCACAACATCTGCACCGCGCAGGCGCTGAACGCGCTGGCCGCCACGATCCACTTGGCTTGGCTCGGCTGCGAGGGTTTCCGCGAGCTGGGCGAGCTGCTGGTTCGCCGCACGGCGTACGCGCGGGGGCGGCTGGTTGAGGTCCCGGGGGTGGAGCTGCTGCACGAGGCGCCGGTGGCGCGCGAGCTCGCGCTGCGACTCGACGTGCCGGTGGACCGGGTGCTCGAGCGCTGCGCCGAGCGTGGCATCGCCGCGGGATATCCACTCGGCGGCGAGTACCCCGAGTACGAGAACGGCCTGCTGGTGGCAATCACCGAGCGCCGCACGCGCGAGCAGATCGATGCCCTCGCCGATGCACTGGGAGCTGCGGTCGCGGCCGAGGCGGTGGCGGTGTGAACCAGCAGGACGAAGCGGTGCTGACGATCTTCGAGAAGTCGAAGCCAGGCCGGCGAGCGGCCGTCTTGCCCGCCGTCGAAGTGCCCGAGCCGCCGCTGGAGGAGCTGATCCCGGCGAGGCTGCTGCGCTCCGAGGCACCGCGCCTGCCGGAAATCGCCGAGCCGGAGATCGTCCGCCACTACAACCGCCTCTCGCGCCGCAACTTCGACCTCGACACTGGCTTCTACCCGCTCGGCTCCTGCACGATGAAGCACAACCCGCGGCTCAACGAGCGGGTCGCGGCGCTGTCGGGCCACGCCCGCCTCCACCCGGCGCAGGACCCGAAGCGCGCCCAGGGGGCGCTTGAGCTGATGTGGTTGCTGCAGGAGTCGCTGGCGGAGATCTGCGGTCTGCCCCACGTCAGCCTGCAGCCCTCGGCGGGCTCGCACGGCGAGCTGGCGGGCCTGTTGCTGACCCGCGCCTTCCACGCCGACCGCGGCGAAGAGCGGACCAAGGTGCTGGCGCCGGATACGTCGCACGGCACCAACCCGGCCTCGGTGACGATGGCCGGCTACGAGATCGTCAAGGTCGCCACCGACGAGCGCGGCGGCGTCGAGATGGACGACCTGCAGGCCAAGGTCGACGACGAGGTCGCCTGCTTGATGCTGACCAACCCCAACACGCTCGGCCTCTTCGACGAGAACATCGCCGAGATCGCCGCCCTGATCCATGAGGCGGGGGGGACGCTCTACTACGACGGCGCCAACCTGAACGCGGTGATGGGCCACTCACGGCCCGGCGACATGGGCTTCGACATCGTCCACGTCAACCTGCACAAGTCGTTCAGCCAGCCGCACGGCGGTGGCGGTCCAGGGGCGGGGCCGATCGCGGTCTCCGAGCGGATCGAGCCCTTCCTGCCGCGACCGCAGGTGGTGCGGCGCGAGACAGGCAACGGCAGCGGTCCCGTCTTCGACCTTGACCGCGACCGACCCAAGTCGATCGGTCGCCTGCGTGGCTTCCAGGGCAATTTCGGCGTCTTCGTCCGCTCCCTTGCCTACATCCTCAGTCTCGGCGCCGACGGCCTCGCCGAGGCCTCCGAGACGGCGGTGCTGAACGCCAACTACCTCAAGGCGCGTCTCGCCGGGGGCCGTGCCGGCAAGTACCTGCCGGTCGCCTTTGACCGTCACTGCATGCACGAGTTCGTCCTCTCCGGCAAGCCGATGAAGAGGGAACTGGGGGTCGCCACGCTCGACCTCGCCAAGCGCCTGCTCGACTTCGGCTTCCACCCCCCGACCGTCTATTTCCCGCTCCTGGTCGATGAGGCGCTGATGATCGAGCCGACCGAGACCGAGACCAAGGAGAGCCTCGACGCCTTCGCCGACGCGATCGAGCAGATCCTCGCCGAGGCCGAAGAAGACCCGGAGGTGGCCAGGCAGGCCCCCTACACGACCCCGGTGCGCCGCCTTGACGAGGTCAAGGCAACCCGCAAGCCGGTCGTTCGCCAGTCGCTTTAGCCCAAGCCTGCGCCGAAGCCGGTACGCCAGCTGGGGTAGCGAAGCTCCCAGGCAAGCTCCCGTTTCGCCTTGGCATTGGAGGCGCCGCGCGATTTGGTCATCAGCACCGTCGCGGCCTCTCCAGCCACAAGGCGGCCCAGCCACAGCGGTACGCGTCGAGGTGGCTTTGCCTCGACAGCTGCGGCAAGGGCCGGCAGCCACTCCGAGACCGGGGCCGGATCGTCGTCGACGACGTTGTAGATGCCGGGCGCCCCAACCGTCACGGTCGCGGCGGTCGCGGTGGCGGCGTCCTCGATCTGCACGAAGGACCAGACGCCAGCGCCGGAGCCGACGACTGGGAAGCGTCGCTTACGCACCGCGGTCACTTGTGCTCCCTCGGGCGTTCGTCCGATTGAGGTGCCGGGTCCGTAGAAGGCGCCGTAGCGAAGCACCAGGCCCTCGAGTCCCTCGGCGCTCGTTACCGCCGCCTCGACGTGGCGGATCGCCTCCAGCGTGCGCCGGAACTGCGCAGGGGGATCGGGGTCGAGTGGATCGTCCTCGTCCTTGATCGGCCCGCCGTCGCGCGCATACGGCCAGCCAGCGTAGCTCTGGGCGATGAAGCGGCGGGCGCCCACATCGCGGGCGGCGGAGAGAAGGTGGTCGGTGCCCTCGGTTCGCAAGCGGTTCGTCGCAGCGAAGTCGCGATCGAAATGCCGCGGTTCGAGGTTGCCTGGAATGGCGGTGAGCTGGTGCAGGATCACCTCAGGCTCTGCTTCGCCGATGACCTTGGCGACGGCTTCGTTGTCGAACGCGTCAGCAACGACGGGACGCGCGCCCAAACTACGGACGAGGTCCAGCTTGGACTCCGACCTGATCATTCCGACGACCTCGTGACCGTTGGAGGTCAGCCGGGGGATGAGCTGCTTGCCCATCGCTCCGCTTGCGCCAGCTAGGAAGACCCTCATAGCTCCGGTAGCTCCTGCTTCAGCTCCAGCACCGGGGCAAAGAGGTCACCGTCGCGCTTCACCCTTTTCAGCACATCGCCGCCCTCGAAGACGAGCGAGTCGGCATCGTCTTTCTCCACCGCCCGCTCGATCTCATCCCAGGTGACGGGAGTCGAGACGGTCGGGCGCTCGCGGGCGCGCAGTGAGTAGACGGCAATCGTCGTTTTGCGTTCATTGTTCTGGTACCAGTCGATCAGGACCTTACCGCTGCGGTCGGTCTTTTTGCCCATTTTCGCCAGCACTTCGTCGGGGGTTTGTTTGGCGATCAGCCGCGCGATCGCCTGGGCGAAGGGGCGCGTCTCGTCGTAGGTCAGCGGCGTGTTGAGCGGGACGTACAGCTGCAGGCCCTTCGATCCCGAGGTCTTGACGAAGCACTCGAGCCCGAGATGGACGAGCACCTCGCGCAGGCGCAGGGCGACCCGGCTGCAGGCGAGCACTTCGGCCGGCGGGCCGGGATCGAGGTCGAAGGCGAGCACCGTCGGTTGCTCGTGCTTCTTGCCCAGTGAGAGCGATGGGTGCAGCTCGATTGCCGCCAGCTGTGCCATCCAGACCAGCGTCGGCAGGCCGTCGCAGACGCAGAAGTCGATGTAGCCAGCGTTCGGCCCGGCTTTCACCCGGGTCGTCTTCACCCACTCGGGGCGGTGCTTGGGGCAGCGCTTCTCGAAGAAAGCGGCGTCGAGATCGTCGACGCCTTCCGGGAAGCGCCGCAGCGTCACCGCGCGGCCGCTCAGGTGGGGGACCATGACCGGCGCCACCCTGGCGTAGTAGTCGACCACCTCGCCCTTGGTGAAGCCCGCCTCCGGGTAGAGGACCTTGTCGAGGTTGGTGAGCTTCAGTTCACGGCCGTCGACCTCGACCTGGCGGCTGGCAGCCACGCGCTATTTGGCAGCTTTTGACTTTTTTCGCGAAGACGCGCGTTTCTTCGGCGCGGCTTTCGCCTTGGCCTTGCCTTTGTCGCCGCCCTTGACCGCGGCGATGCTCTCCTCCAGCGCCGCCATCAGGTCTGGCGCCGCGGTCGGCTTCGGCTCCTCGGTCTCGGGCGCGGTGAGCACGTCCTTGCCCTCGGCCTTGCGTTCGATCAGCGCCAGGAGCTGCTCGCGGTACTCGTCGCGGTAGGCGGACGGGTCGAACTCGGTCGTTAGCGAGTCGATCAGCTGTTCGGCCATCTCGACCTCCTTCTTCGCCACCTTGGTCTTGCCCTCGGGCAGCACCTCCTCGAGCTCGCCCGGGGAGATCACCTCATCGGCGAAGCGCATCGTCGTCAGGGTGAGCACCCCGTCGCTGGCCCGCAGCGCCGCCAGGTGCTCCTTGTTGCGGAAGACGAAGCGGGCGATCGCCACTTTCCCCGACTCCGCCATCGCCTGGGCGAGCAGTGAGTACGCCTTCTCGGCGCCGTCCGCCGGGCCCAGGTAGTAGGGGCTGTCGAAGTAGATCGGGTCGATCTGCTCGATGTCGACGAAGTCCTTCACCTCGATCGCCCGCGTCTTCTCCGGCGCCATCGCTTCCATCTCGTCTTTGCTCAGTGGCACGTAGCGATCGGGCGTGATCTCGAAGGCCTTGACGATCTCGCCGTAGGGCACCTCTTCGTCGGTGCCCTCGGCGACCCGCCGGTGTTTGATCCGGGTGCCGTCGGACTCGCGGATCTCACGCAGAGCGATGCCCCGCCGCGCCACCGCGCTGTAGAGCTTGACGGGCACGTTGAGTAGCCCGAAGCTGATCGTCCCGCTCCAAATCGCTCTCGCCATCAGCAGATCACCTACCCGGATTCTGGCAGCCGCGCACCGCTCGCCGTCACAGCCGGCGGAGCGCGGGAGGCTTCTTGCGAACGGTGCGGGATCATCCCCCGGTGCTGTTCGAGCTTCGCGATGTGAGCTTTTCTCGCGGTCGCCGCCAGGTCCTCGACTCCATCAGTGCCGAGATCCACGCGGGGGCAACGGCGATCGTCGGACCTTCGGGCAGCGGCAAGTCGACCCTGCTGCGCTTGCTCAACCGGCTCGCCGACCCCGACACCGGCACGATCTCCTACCGGGGGCGAAGCTTGACGGACTACGCCCCGCTCGAACTGCGGCGAGAAGTCTCGCTTGTCCCGCAGCTGCCCTCGCTGCTGGAGGGGACGGTGGCATCCAATCTGGCCTATGCCGCCGACCTGGCGGGGAAGGAGCTCGACGCGACCCGCTGTCTCGGCCTGGCCGGCCTCGATGTGGGCTTCTCGGAGCGTGACGTGAGCAAGCTCTCGGTTGGTGAGCAGCAACGGGCGATGCTGGCCCGGGCGCTGGCCCAGGAGCCACGGGTCCTGCTCCTCGACGAGCCGACCTCGGCGCTCGACCACGAGGCCAGGGATGCGGTTGAGGCAGCTCTCGCCGGGCTGCGAGGAGCGCTGGAGATATCGCTGGTCCTCGTCAGCCACGACCCCGAGCAGGCGCGGCGGCTCGCCAACCGGGCGCTGCGGTTGGAGGGAGGCCGTGTCGCCGCCTGCGGCCTTCTTGAGGAGGCTTTGGCGTGACCACCTCGATCGACGTTTCCCCGGGCCAGGTCGCCGCGGCTCTGGCACTCGTCGCCCTCGCCGCGGCGATCTCGCTCTGGCGCCGCACCGACCTCGAGGGCGACATCGTCGTCGCGACGGTGCGCTCCTTCGTCCAGCTGACCGCGATCGGCTACGCGCTCGAGCTGATCTTCGAAGCAAACACGTTCTGGCTGGTACTGGCGCTGCTCTTGGCGATGGTCCTGTTCGGGGCGGTCACCGCCAACAGCCGTGCCAAGAAGGTTCCGGGCGCCTTCTGGCCGCTGCTGATTGGGTTGACGATCGCGGCCGCGTCGACGCTGGGGCTGGTCGTCGCGCTGGACATCTTCGAGCCGACGCCTCGCTACCTCGTCCCGGTCGGCGGGATGGTGATCGGTAACGCGATGACCGCCTCGGCGGTCGCGCTCGACCGCCTCGGCGACGAGGTCAGCGACCAGCGTGCGGGGATCGAGGCGACCCTCGCCCTCGGCG
>JBAREU010000205.1:0-5861 GCA_049796515.1 Solirubrobacterales bacterium | reverse complement strand
GTCGCCGATCGCCCAGACCGAGTCCAGCCCCCGCACCCGCAGGTGCTCGTCAACCGGGACGCGACCGCGCTCGTCAAGCGGCAGGTTCAGCCGGCGCAGGCTCGGGTGCGGCGCCACACCCGCGGTCCAGACGACGGTGCGAGTCGGCAGCGTCTCGCCGCTGGAGAGGCGGGCGCTCGTCGACGTGACTTCCTCCAGCGTCGTCTCGAGGCGGATGTCGATGCCGCGGCCGCGCAACTGGCGCAGCGCGTACTCGGCGAGGCCAGCGTCGATCTCCGGCAGGACCCGGTCGGATGCCTCGACCAGGACCCAGCGCATCCCGTGCAGGCGGGCGCGCGGATAGCTCTCCATCGCGTCGGCGGCGAAGTCCTGCAGCTCGGCGAGCGCCTCGAGGCCGGCGTAGCCGCCGCCGACGAAGACGTAGGTGAGCAGCTCGTCGCGGCGTGCCGGGTCCTCGCTGGCGTTGGCCGCCTCCAGCGTCTCGACCACGTGATTGCGCAACCAGATCGCATCGGCAAGCGTTTTGAAGCCGACCGCGTGCTCGGGAAGACCCGGCACCGGCAGCACCCGCGAGACCGAGCCGAGCGCGAGCAGGAGCTGGTCGTAGGGAAGCCGCTCGGTCTCGCCCTCGCGGGTGCGCAGCTCGACCGTGTGAGCCTCCGGGTCGTGGCCGACGACCGTGCCCAGCCGCAGGTAGGTGCGGTCGAGGATCTCGCGCAGCGGCGTCACCACGTGCCGCGGCTCCAGCGTCCCCGCCGCCGCCTCGGGTAGGAATGGCGTGTAGAGCAGAAAGTTGACGTCGTTGACCAGGGTCAGCCGCGCCGACTGCCGCGGCAGAATCCGCTCCAGCTCCCGCGCGGCCATCGCTCCGCCGAAACCACCTCCGGCGATGACGACGTTCCAGGCCATGCACCCAACCTAGCACTTTGTAACAACCTGTTACAAAGTTGCGGACCGCACATTTGTCGGTCGCACGGCGAGAGGCCGGTGCAGCGCTAACATTCCGGCTGTGGTTGTTGGCATGAAACTGAAACGGCCCCGGGTGTTGCCGGGGCCGTTTTCTTTTGCGGCGTCCTCCTAGCGATCCACCAGCTTCGATGCGAACGCAATGAGCGCTCGAATCACACCGGCGTAGGCCAGGAGGACCACCGCCGTGGTTGTTGACATAAAGGTTCAAGGGGCGAGAGAGTCGTTCTCTCCCCCCTCGCTCGCCCGGAGGCACTAAACGCCGAGCTTCTCCTTGATCAGGCGGTTGACCTCGCCGCCGTCGGCGCGACCCTTGGTCTCCTTCATCACCGCGCCGACGATCGCGCCGATCGCCTTTTGGTTGCCGGCGCGGACTTGCTCGACGGCGTCGGGGTTGGCCTCGACGGCCGCGGCGACTATCGACTCGAGCTCGCCGCTGTCGGAGATCTGAGCGAGGCCCTCGCGCTCGACGATCGCCACCGGATCTCCCCCTTTGGCGACCAGCGTGGCCAGGACCTGCTTGCCGCTGCTGTGCGAGATCTTCTTCTCGCCGACCATGGCGACGAGTGCCGCCAGAGCGCCGGGCGCGACCTTGGAGGCGGTGGCGTCGTCGCCATCGGCTTGGCGCAGCGCCGCGGCGAGCTCACCGGTCACCCAGTTGGCGACCACCTGCGGCTCGACCGAGCCGGCCTCCCCACAGACCGCTTCGAAGTAGGCGGCTTCGGCGGGGTCGCCCGCGAGCTGGGCGGCGTTCTCCGCCGAGAGTTTCAGCTCCTCCTCGTAACGCCGCATCCTCGCCTCGGGCAGCTCGGGCAGCGACTCGCGCGCTTCGCGCAGCATCGCCTCGGTGGGCGCCAGCGGCACCAGATCGGGCTCGGGGAAGTAGCGGTAGTCGTGTGCCTCCTCCTTCGAGCGCAGCGGCGTCAGCGAGCCGTCCTCGGGGTGGAAGTGGAGCGTCTCCTGGACCACCGTCCCCCCCGCTTCGATCAGCTCCCGTTGCCGCGCCAGCTCCGCCTCGATCCCTCGTTCGAGGAAGCGGAAGCTGTTCATGTTCTTCAGCTCGGTCTTGGTGCCCAGCGGGTCGCTGCCCGCGGGACGCACCGAGACGTTGGCGTCGACCCGCAGGCTGCCCTCCTCCATGTTGACGTCGGAGACGCCGAGCTGACGCACGGTAGTGCGCAGCAGCCGCGCCCAGGCGCCGGCTTCGGCGGCGCTGCGCAGGTCGGGCTCGGTGACGATCTCGACAAGCGGGGTACCACCGCGGTTGAAGTCGACCAGCGAAGCGCCGGAGCCGTGGATCCGCCCCGACTCGCCGAGGTGGATCGTCTTCGCCGCGTCCTCCTCGAGGTGGGCACGGTGGATACGGATCCCCCCGAGCTTGCCGTCGACGGCAAGCGGCAAGTCGTACTGGCTGATCTGGTACGCCTTCGGGTTGTCGGGATAGAAATAGTTCTTGCGGTGGAAGATCGAACGCGGGGCGACGTCGCACTCCAGCGCCGCGGCGATCTTTAGCGCGCAGCGGATCGCCTCCTCGTTCGGCACCGGCAGCACCCCCGGGTGCGCCAAACAAACCGGGCAAGTATGGACGTTCGGCTCGTCACCGAAGGAGAGCTCGCAGCTGCAGAACATCTTCGTCCGGGTCGAGAGCTGGACGTGGATCTCCAGCCCGATTACGGCCTCCAGCTCAGCCATCGAGCGCTTGCTCCAATGCATAGGCGGCATCGAGCAGACGCTGCTCGGCGAAGGCCGGCGCTGCTATCTGGAAGCCGACCGGCAGCTGTGGGCCGCCGCCGTCAGGCTCGGCGAGGCCGGCCGGGATCGAGATCGCCGGAATGCCGGCCAGGCTCATTGGCACGGTGAAGAAGTCGTTCATGTACATCGCCAGCGGGTCGTCGGTCTTCTCGCCTAGGCCGAAAGCGACCGAGGGCGACGTCGGCGTGACGACGAAGTCGAACGCCCCGAAGGCTGCGGCGAAATCCGCGGCGATCTTCGTCCGCACCTTCTGCGCGCGGCCGTAGTAGGCCTCGTAGTAGCCGGAGGAGAGCGCGTAGGTCCCGAGCATGATGCGGCGCTTGACCTCGTCGCCGAAGCCGGCGGCGCGGGTCGATTCGTACATCTCGATCACGTCGCCCTCGGCCTCGACCCGCATCCCGTAGCGGACGCCGTCGTAGCGGGCTAGGTTCGACGATGCCTCGGCGGGGGCGATCACGTAGTAGGCGGAGATTCCGTGCTCAGCGTGCGGTAGTGGCACCTCGGCGATCTCACCGCCCAGGTCCTCGATCCGCTTCAGCGTCGCCTCGAAGACCTCCCGCACGCCCGCCTCGATCGCGTCGTGCGCCAGATCGGCGGGCACCGCGAAGCGCAGCCCCTGTAGATCCTCGCGCTGAGGCACCTGGATGCCCCCCTCGATCCCGACCGAGGTCGAGTCGCAGGGATCGCGGCCCTGCATCGCCGCCAGCATCAGCGCCGCATCGGTCACGTCGCGCGTCAGCGGCCCGCACTGATCGAGCGAGGAGGCGAAGGCGATCATCCCGTAGCGCGATATCGCGCCATAGGTCGGCTTCAGGCCGACGATTCCACAGAGCGCGGCCGGCTGGCGGATCGAGCCGCCGGTATCGGTGCCGATCGCGCAGGGCGCGAGCCCCCCGGCGACGACTGCCGCCGAGCCCCCCGACGAACCGCCGGGAACCCGCGTGTGGTCGCGTGGGTTGAGCACCGGCCCGTAAGCCGAGTTCTCGTTCGAGGAGCCCATCGCGAACTCGTCCATGTTGGTCTTGCCGAGCAGGCCCGCACCCGCCTCGGCGAGTCGTCGCACCGCCGTTGCCGTGTACAGCGGCCGGTGCCCCTCAAGGATGCGCGAGCCGGCGGTCGTCTGCACCCCCTCGGTGCAGAAGAGGTCCTTGACTGCGACCGGGATGCCAGCCAGCGGCCCGTCGACCCCCACCGTCCCGTTCTCGGCACGCCACAGATAGGCGTTGAGCTCGTCCCCCGCGGCAGCTTCCCGCCAGGCCTCGAAGTACTCGCCGCGGGATACCTCTCCGGCTGCGATCTTCGCCGCCGCCTCGGCGACGCTCAGCTCCAACAGCTCAGCCATCAAGCCTCGGCCTGCGGCGAGGGGACCCGGAACGCTCCCTCAGCCGGGTCGGGCGCCTGCTCGAGAACGGCGTCGCGGGGCCAGCTCGGTCGCGGCTCGTCCGGTCGCAGCACGTTCTCCAACTCGACCACGTGCGAGGTCGGCTCGACGTCGTCCAGGGCCAGCTCGCCAATCCGGTCGACGTGCTCGAGGATCCCGGACAGCTCGCCAGCCATCCTCTCCACTTCGGCATCGGACAGCCGCAGCCGCGCCAGCTTGGCCACGTGCAACACCTGCTCCCGCTCGATCACGGGCGTGATTCTAGGGAGCTAAGGCGCGGTGACCGTCGCGAGTGTGCGGCATAGCCAGTTAGAGTGCGGCGCGATGCGGGGAGCGAAGGCAGAGGCATTCGTGGTGTTGAGCCTGCGGATGATGGCGGTCGGCTTCGCCGTCGTCGGCATCCTCTTCATCGCAGTCCCCAACGGCGTCCTCGACACGATCACCGACCTCGGCGACGCGATCGGCGACTTCACCCCCGCTGCCCACGGCGAGGCACAGCTCTGGCTCGCGCTCGCCTTCGCCTACATGGTCGTGATCACCGGGATCTGCGCAGTCGCCCAGGCCGACGTCGTCCGCTACCGACCGTTCCTGCTCGTCCTTGCCGCCGGCAAGACCGCCTCCTCGCTGGGCTCGCTTGGCTTCTTCATCTTCGACCAGGACGTCTTCATCTACCTGCTCAACTTCCTCGTCGACGGCTTCCTGGCGCTGGCGGCGTTCTGGCTGTGGTCGCTGGTGGGACGGATCGACCGCCCGCCCTCGCCTGGCTGACAGCGCCCGCCGGGGCTCTCGGCCGCCGAGCAGCGTACCCTCAGCGCCATCTGCGAAGCGATGGCACCCGCGGTCGGCGACCTGCCGGCGGCGGAGCGCGAGGTCGACGTCTCAGGGCCGGTGGCCGAGTTCCTCCAATCGCTCTCGCCCCGGATGCTGACCAGGATCAGGCTCGCCCTGCGCACTTTCGAGTGGCTGCCCTTCCCCTGGCGCTTCAGCCGCCTCGACCTGGCCACGCGCGAGGACTTCCTGCACCGCATGGAGGGATCGCGCTTCGGGCTGCACCACCAATTGCTGTTAATGGCGAAGACCTTCACCACGCTCGGCTACGCGATCGACCCGCGTGTCGAGGGCCTGCTCGGGCTGGAGACGAGCTGCCGGCTCGCCGACGGTTCGCCCCCCGAGCCCGCCGGCCCGCTTGGCGACACCAGGCCTCCGGCTGAAGGCGAGGAATGCGACGTCGTCATCGTCGGCTCCGGTGCCGGCGGCGCGGTCGCCGCGGCGGTCCTCGCCGAGGCGGGCCTGGACGTGGTCGTGCTCGAGGCCGGCGATAGCTATGACCGCGAGACCTATCCGCAGAACCCGCTCGATGCGATCGCCTCGCTCTACCGCGATGGCGGCCTGACGATCGCCGAAGGCCGCCCGCCAATCCCGGTGCCGGTTGCGCGCACCGTCGGCGGCACCACGGTTATCAACTCAGGCACCTGCTTCCGCGCTCCCGACCCGGTGCTTGAGCACTGGCGCGAGCGCTACGGAATCGCCTGGGCCGATCGTTTGGCTCCCGACTTCGCCGAAGCCGAGGAGTTCCTGCGGGTGACGCCGGTCGATCCCGAGCGCATGGGTCGCAACGGCCAGCTGGCGATGGAGGGGGCGGCGGCGATCGGCGCCAGCGGCGGGCCGATCTCACGCAACGCGGGCGACTGCGTGCAGTGCAGCTCCTGCCCCTACGGCTGCCGAATCGACGCCAAGCGCGGCATGCACGTCAGCTACCTGC
>JBAREU010000204.1:0-4235 GCA_049796515.1 Solirubrobacterales bacterium | reverse complement strand
CCGTCGAGTGCCGCAACTGCGACGACCGCGGGCAGCGAGAAGTTCTCGGCGAGCAGCGCGAGGACGCCAAAGGCGCCGGCCTCGACGGCGTAGATCGCCGGCAGCACGAAGCGGGGCGGCGGCCGCTCCAGGCGGGCGACGAAGAACGGCGTCAGCAGCGCCGGCAGGAATCCGGTCCCAATGAAGAGCAGCGCCGTCGCCAGGGCGCTGTCGGTCAGCTCGAAGACGAGCACCGAGAGCGCGATGACGCCGAGCCAGTCGCCCATCTCGTTGACCGCATAGGAGAGCGCCAGGCGGCGAAAGGCCGGCCGCCGCAGGGGGTCGCGTAGGCGTGGATTACCCATGTCGAGGGGTGAATTACCCATTTCTAAGTCAAAGTCCTACGATGTTTATGCACAAGTTTCGTTGCAAATGCACAGGTTTGGGGTAGGTTGTGCTACAAAGTTGCCAGCAAGAAAGAAGTTTCTCGCCGAATCTTGCGCGAGATATCCCGCACGGGCTTCGACGAAAGGACTTGGACCATGGGCTGGAAAAAGTAAGAAGGCTTAAGAAGCGGGACGATACGGCTGAGTATCGTCCTTTGGTCGGAAGGCGCCCCTGGGCGCCTTTCGTGTGTTCTGGCCGTCCGTTCGATCGCCTTTTCCGCAATTTGCAAGGTCTTGGCCAGTTGATCTAGGCAACTTGCCGTGTCCCTGGCTACCGACTACCGTGGCCTTGCAGACTGCGCGCGGCATTGCTCTGCCCAGGCGAAGGGGCTTCTCTCGACCCGTGGAATTCCCTTGGCGAGGGCGGTGCGCGGCGACCCTTCGAGCAAGCCATGAAAAACGAGCGGCCCACCCGATTGAATCATGCGCTCCTGGTGGCGGCGCTGGTCGTTGTCGTCGGCGTTGCGATCTGGCGGGCGCCGTACGCCAACTGGGACCTCGCCCTGTTCGGGATCCTGCTTGGTTTCTCGATCTTCAGCGACGTGATGTCGATCGAGACCGAATCGCGCCTGAAGATCTCCGGCAACTTCCTCGCGCTCGTTCTTGCCATGGTCCTCCTCGGCGGCACGCCGGCGGCGCTGATCGGCATCATCTCGATCCTCGCCGGATGGCTGCGCTTCCGCGAAGGTCTGCACGACCTCCTCGTCAACTCGCTGACCTACATCACCTTCCCGCTCGTCGTCGGCATCGCCTTCCGCGAAGTCGTCGACGCCACCCAGATCAGCTCCGCCGAACCCGCCTTCTACGTGCTCGTCTTCGGCGCCTTCCTCGCGGCCCTTGCGATCAACTTTACGATGATCGCGATCGACGCCTGCTACCTGGAGCGCAGCTCCTTCATCGAGAAAGTCCGCAAGGTGATGATCCCGCTGCTGCCCTCAGAGCTGGCGGCGGCGCTGATGGCGGTCGGGGTCGCCTTCGTCTACTTCCAGATCGGCCTGGCGGGGGTGGCGCTGTTCGGCATCGTGCTGGTCACCTTCCAGTACCTGCTCGGCGCCCTGCTCAAGTCGCAGGAGCGCGCCCGCGAGCTCGAGGTGCGGACGAACCAGCTGGCCAGCTTCCAGGTCGGGATGTTGAGCGCGCTGTTACGCACGCTCGACCTGCGGGACCAGATGACTGCCCGCCACAGCGCCGCCGTCGCCCGCTACTCGCGCGCGATCGCCCAGCGGGCCGGCCTCTCGCGCCGCGAGGAGGAGCTCGTCCACATCGCCGCGCTGCTGCACGACATCGGCAAGTTCATCCTCCCCGACCGGATCCTCAAGGCGAACGTGCCGCTCACCGACGAAGACTGGATGCTGATCCGCCGCCACCCCCAGCAGGGTGCCCGCGTCGTCTCCTCGCTGGACGGCTACGGCCCCGTGGCCGAGATCATCCTCGCCCACCACGAGCGGATCGACGGCAAAGGCTACCCGCGCGGTCTCGAAGGAGATGCGATTCCCCAACTGGCGCGGATCATCTCCGTCGCCGACACCTACGACGTGATGACCGCGCGCGATTCCTACCGCACGCCGACCTCGAGCTACGAGGCGATCCAGGAGCTGCGCCGGGTCGCTGGCAAGCAGCTCGACGCCCGCTTCGTCGAGGTCTTCATCGAACTGCTCGAGGACAAAGAGGTCACCTTCCGCCACGGCGAGGAGGCCGACTTCGAGCGCGAGCTCTCGCTGGAAGCGCGGATCGCCGAGACGGCGAGCCCGGGTGTTGACTCCGGCCGCTTCCAGGTCGCCGGCGTCAGCGTCGGCTGAACCGCCCGCGATACGGTTCGCGCCCATGCGCGTGGTGACTTTCCAGGCTCCCGGTGAGGTGCGGATCGAGGAGAAGGCCGATCCCGAGCTCGTCGCCGGCGACGATGCGGTCGTGCGGGTCGAGGCGAGCGGGATCTGCGGCTCGGACCTCCACATCTACCACGGGCGGGTGCCGGTCGAGCCAGGCTTCACGATCGGCCACGAGTTCGCCGGCACGGTGCTCGCCGCTGGCGCCGACGTCGAGCGCGTCGCTGTCGGCGACCGCGTCCTCGGCTGCTTCCACACCGCCTGCGCCACCTGCGCGACCTGCCTGCGCAGCGACTACCACCGCTGCGAGCGCGGCCAGACCTTCGGGCATGGCTCGAAGCTGGGCAACCTGCAGGGCGCTCAGGCCGAGCAGCTCCTCGTGCCTCGCGCCAACCTGACGCTGCGCCGCGTGCCGGAGGGGATGAGCGACGAGGTGGCGCTTTTCGCCGGCGACGTGATGGGCACCGGCTACCACGCCGTCGCCCACGCGGGGACGCAGTCGGGGGACACGGTGGCGGTTCTCGGCCTCGGCCCGGTCGGTCTCTGCGCGGTTCAAGCCGCGCTGGCGGCAGGGGCGGTCAAGGTCTTTGCGATCGACTCGGTCGAGGCGCGGCTGGCGATGGCGCAGAGCTTCGGCGCCGTGCCGCTGCATCTCGAGGAGGACGAGCCGAAGCGCGCTGTGCGGGCCGCCACTGAGGGGCGCGGTGTCGACATCGTCGTCGACGCGGTCGGCGATCCGGGACCGCTGGCGATGGCGGTGAGCCTCGCGCGTGACGCCGGCACCGTTTCCGGCATCGGCGCCTACGCGGGCAAGGGCGAGGTGCCCCTCGGCCTCGCCTGGCTCAAGGGCCTGACCCTGCGCCTCGGGCTCGCCAACGTGATCGCCCACGTCGATCGCGTCCTTGGCCTGCTCGAGGCGGGCAAGCTCGATCCCTCGCCCCTGGTCACTCACCACATGAAGCTCGACCAGGCCGCCGAGGCCTACGAGCTCTACGACAACCGCGAAGCGCTGAAGGTCGTCCTCACGCCGTAGCTCCAACCCGATTTGTGAAATATGGCGTTTCTCTCTACATTGAGAGGAGTGCGGGTGAGGCGCCTTTCACTTGCGGCGGCGATCGTCACCCTGGGCGCCCTGGTTTTGGCCGGGAGCGCCCAGGCGTGCTCGTGCGCCCAGATGGCTCCTGGGGAGGCGATCCAGCGAGCGGACGCGGCGATCGTCGGCGAGCTGATCGAGGTTGTGCCGCGGGACGCTGGGCGGGCCGACTACCGCTACCGGGTGCAGCGCGTTTACAAGCGCGGTCCCGGCATCAGTCGCGAAGCGACGATCTCAGTGCGCAGCGCGATGGACTCGGCCGGGTGCGGGCTGCCGCATCGGACCGGCCGCCGTTACGGCCTCCTGCTCGTCCGCGGCGAGGGTCGCTGGAGCGGTGGGCTCTGTGGTCTGCTTAGGCCTCGCCAGCTCGATTCCGCTGCACAGAGGCGATTTCACTGTGCTAGTTGACTAACACACTAAGCTGGTCTACTGTGTCTCTTCAATGGCACAGCTGGCTGCGCACGAGCCCAACCCGTTCTCGATCGATCCCAGTGACGAGCTGCCGGTTGGCCTGCAGCTAACCTGGCGCCTGCGGGCGCTGATCGCCACCGGTCGCCTCTCCTCCGGCGAGCGGCTGCCGAGCTTTCGCCGGCTCTCGGAGTGGGCCGGGGTCAACGTCAACACCGTGCGCGCCGTCTACGCCGGGCTCGAGCAGGAGGGGTTGGTTGTCAGCCGCCAGGGCCAAGGGACCTTCGTCGCCGAGGGGATCCGGGTAGCGGCGCAGTTGGAGGAGATCGCCACCGACGCACTGCGGCGAGCCCACGAGGCCGGTCTCAGCCCGCGTGAGCTGGCGGTCGTCGCCTCGGCCTGCGCCAGCATGCCGGGTGCACTCGACGAGGACGCCGGTCCGCCGCCGACCGCCCTTCCCGGCATCGCCGAGGAGAGCGAGGC
>JBAREU010000203.1:0-17457 GCA_049796515.1 Solirubrobacterales bacterium | reverse complement strand
GCTCCAATCCATCCGCGACGGCCTGCTCCGCGGTCCCGCTCCGAGCCCCCTCGAACATCGAGTCGGTCGTCACGTTGACGATGCCGGCGGCCAGCGGCTGCTCGAGCTCCAGGGTCCGATCGGCGAGGCGCCAGCGCATCCGGCTACCGTAGCGACCGCGCCCATGCCTCTGCGATGCGTCTACACCGACCTCGACGGCACCTTGCTCGGCCGCGGCAGCTCGCTCTTCCGCGACGCCGAGGGCGGCTTCTCGCTGGCCCAGTCGCGCGGGCTCGAGGCCTGCCACCGGGCCGGGGTCGAGGTGGTGATCATGTCCGGCCGGCGCGAGCCCCAGGTCCACGAGGCCGCCCGCCTGATGGGCCAGACCTCCTACATCTACGAGGCCGGCTGCGCCTTCGCGATCGACGGCGAGACGACGCTGCTGACGGGGGACCTCGTCCCCGACGAGGACGGCACGGTCTACGAGAAGATCGAGCAGCGCGGCATCCCGAAGCTGCTCTTCGAGCGCTTCGAGGGCCGGCTCGAGTACCACTCGCCCTGGCACCACGGCCGCGTCCTCTCCCACCTCTTCCGCGGCAAGGTCGACGTCGACGAAGCGAACGCGGTGCTCGCCGACTCGGGCCACGACGACCTGCGCCTGCTCGACAACGGCGCGATCGGCCGCGAGATGGCGGCGATCGACGGGCCCACCCACGCTTACCACCTGGTCCCCAAGCTGGTCAGCAAGGCGAACGCGGTCGCCGCCCACGCCCGCGCCCGTGGCTACGACCCGGCCGAGTGCATCGCCGTCGGCGACTCGGTCGAGGACCTCGAGGTCGCCGCCGCTGTCGGCCGCTTCTTCGTCGTCGCCAACGGCCCCGAGCGCGACCCCGGCCTGCGCGCCGCGCTCGCCGCCTGGGACAACGCCACCGTCACCGAGGGCGCGATGGGCGACGGCTTCTATGAGGCCATCGTCTCCACCCTGCTGGAGCGACGTTAGTATCGATCCCGATGAGTGACGCGACCGTCGCCGAGCAGGAGTACCTGGAGATCATGTTCTGGCTGGAGGAGGCCGGACTGCCGATGACCGGCGCCAACATCGCCCGCGCGATGCAGCTTTCGCCACCGACCGTGCACGAGATGATCGGCCGCCTCGTCGACGACGGCTACGTCGCCCGCAATCCCGACAAATCGCTCGATTTCACCGAGTCCGGCCGCGAGCACGCCAGCTACATCGTCCGCCGCCACCGCATGATCGAGCGCTTCCTCACCGACGTGCTCGGCATCCCCTGGGATGAGGTGCACGAGGAGGCGGAGCGGATCGAGCACGCGATGTCGCCGGTGCTGGAGGAGCGAATGCGCGCTGCGATCGGCGACGCGACGACCTGCCCGCACGGGCACCCGATCGTCGAGGGGGTGCGTGAGACCGGCTCGCTATTGGCCGACGTCGAGGTCGGCGCCAAGGTCCACGTCCTGCGCTTCGAGAACGAGGCTGAGGAGCTGCTGCACTACCTCAAAGCAGCCGGTTTGGAGCCCGGCCTAGAGGGCACGGTCGAGAGCGCCGACGAGGACGGGGTGACGATCGCCTCCGCCGATGGCGCCCACACAGTCTCACGCAGCGTCGCCGAGACGGTCTCGGTGCGCGCCGACCCGGCGCCGCCGCCGCGGGCCGCGATCCCCGAGCAGCTCGTGCTCTCCAGCGACCGCTACGGCCGCTGAGCCGTAATCGCCTACTGGGGAATCGCCACCGAGACGATCGGCTCCGAGGTCGGCTGGACGCTGCCACCGCGCGGCTCGGCGGTCACCATCACCGCGTCGACCCCCTCCATGTCGTCGATCACGGCGACGGCCGTGCCGTCGGCGTTGGGGACGAACAGCGTCTTCGCCGACTCGATCTGGTCGCCGCGCTGTACCCACGCCTGCAGGACCTCGTCTGAGGGAAGGCGGTGGAGGTGGGTGAGGCGCAGGGTGCCGCTGTCGCCGTCGCGAACCATCTCCGCCGTCACTCCGGGCGCCTGGCCGGAGACCACCGTGGTCGTCCCGTCCCCGCTCCCGCCGTCGCGGATCGCGTAGCCAGCCACCGCAGCGACGAAGAGGGCCAGCACGGCGAGCCCCACCACGGGACGCAGTCCTGGCAAGCGCTTTTTGTAGCCGAAGCGGACGCCGGATCGCTTCGCGGCGGGCCCGGCCTTGACCTCGGCCATGATCCGCGACCGCAGCTCCGCCGGCGGCTCGACCGGATCGACCGCCTCGGGCAGCGTCCCCACAGCCGGCTGCAGCCACTCGAGCTCGGTGCGGCACTCCTCGCAGCCGGCGAGGTGCCGCTCCAGCTCGGCCGCTTCGCCCGGCTCCAACGCGCCCAGCAGGTAGGACGCCAGCTCGTCGCGTCGCGCTTCGTGCTCTCTCTCGTTCATGCCAGCCCCCCTGCAAGTCGTCCCCGGATCTTCTCTAAGCCAAGTCGCATCCGCCCCTTGACGGTGCCCAGCGGCAGGCTCAGCATCGCCGCGATCTCCGTCTGACTGAAGCCGCCGAAGTAGGCGAGCTCGATCACCTTCGACTGCTCGCCGGGCAGCTCGCCGAGCGCACCCCGCACCTCGCGCGCGGTCTCCCTCCGCAGCGCCTCTTCGTCGGTGAGGTCGCCGGAGGGCCGCTGCTCGAGCGCCGCCTCGTCGTCGAAGCCGAGCTTGGGCGCCCTGCCCGAGCGAGTGCGCAGCAGGTCGATCGCCCGGTTGCGGACGATCCCCAGCGTCCAGGCGCGGACGCTGCCCCGCACGCGGTCGTAGCGGGCGCCGCTGCGCCAGATCGAGACAAAGGCCTCCTGGGTCACGTCTTCTGCCGCCGACCGCTCGCCGACGATCCTGTAGGCCAGCGAGTAGGCCGCGGCGCCGTGGCGGTCGTAGAAGACCTCGAAGGCGCCTGCCTCCCCCTCGCCGATCAGCGGCATCAGCTCCTCGTCGGCGAGCCGCTCTGCTCCTCGTCTGCTCTTCCTCATCTCGAACGCCGCCAGATCTGCGGTCCTACTGGATGAATGGTTCCACCGCCTTCAGCACCTGTGCCTTGCCGAGCGCAGGGTCGAAGGCGCCGGGCGAGGGTTCCGCTCCGTTCTGCAGCCGGATCGCCGCGGCATGTCGCGCCTCGACCTGGACGATCGAGCCGGCTGCAGCCAGCACTTCCTTCGACTTGATCTGCGGCGCGGCGCCGTTGTAGGCGCTGACGCCGGTGTCCTCGAAGGTCTGTGCCAACTCGAGGAATTCCCTCGTGTTGCCATAGGGGAAGTCGAATCTCGGCTCAGCCACAGGCTTGCCGCCGAGCTTCCTGATCGTCGCGGTCAGCGCCTTGACGTGTTCGGCCTCGTCCTTGCCGATCAGGTCGATCAAGCTCTTCAGCTCGCCGGTCGCCCCTGCCCGCCGCTTCGCTTCGGCGTAGAAAGCCGACTCCAGGTACTCGAGGGTGAGGGCGAAGTTGAGGATCCCGATGTCTCCACCGTCCGACTGCGCCAGTGCCCGGCTGACGAACGGAGCGACCGAGGCGGCGCCGTAGACAGCGCCGGCGGCAAGCGCTCCCTTGAGGAGCAGCTCGCTGCGCGAGAGGCCGTCGCCGCCCTCCTCGATTTGGACGTCAGCCAGCTCGGGCTGTGCCAGGTTTTCGCTTCTCATCGCGGTCTCCTTTCGCGTCCGCTCGCCGGCTCAGCTGACGATGAACGGTTCGACTGACTTGAGGACGGTCTTCGCGTCGGCCGGCTTGGCGAACGCCCCGTCCGGGGTGATCGGCTTGCCCAGCAGCGTGTTCAGCACCGCCGAGTGGCGGCCCTCGACGCTGTGGATCGAGAGCGCCGGGGCGAGCACTGCGGGGCTCCTGATGTACGCCGCCTGGCCCAGGTAGGCGGCGGCGCCGAGATTCTCGACCGTCCCCGCCAGTTCGAGCACCGACTTGGCGCTCTTCAGCGGGAACTCGGTCTTCGGCTTCGGGGCCGGCTTGCCGCCCAGCTTCTTGACGAAGGCGGTCAGGGCGGTGACGTGTTCTGCCTCCTCTTTGCCGAACTTCCTGATCGTCGCCAGATCGGAGCCTTTGAAGAGGCCGCTCCTGGCCACGTCCGCATAGAACGCCGTCTCCAGGTACTCGAGCGTCAGCGCGTAGTTGAGGATGCCGACGTCGCCCTTGCCGAATTCTTCCTCGACCACGGGGTCGGCGCCCGCACTGCCGGCGGTAGCCATCGTGGCCGTAGTGCCATCGTCGCTGCCGCAGGCGGCGAGGAACGCGGCGGCGGCTGACCCGCCGCCCAGGGCGATGAACCTACGCCGCGAGACCGGGTTCTTCGCCACGGCGCCGAGCGCGTTCGTTTCGTTCCGAACAGCCATGCTGCCCTCCTGGTCGCAGTTGGGTTTTCCCCGACTACGGGAGCGCGACGCGGGCGGATCAATCGCTGAGGCAGGGGTTAGGCAGGTGAGCCGGCGCGGATGCGCTCTAGAGCGCGGGCGATGCGGGCGACGCCCTCCGGAATCCGCTCCGGGGGGACGCTGGCGAAGGAGAGGCGGAGGCTGTTCTCGCCGCCCTCGATCATGAAATCGGGGCCAGCGACGAAGGCGACGCCCTCGCCCTTCGCCTCGGCAAGCAGGGCGGGCGTGTCGGTTCCCTCAGCGAGGTCGAGCCAGAGGAAGTAGCCGCCCTCGGGGACGACGAACTCGGCCTCGGGGAGCTGCTCGCGCAGCGCCCCGACCAGGGCATCGCGGCGGTCCCGCAGGGCGCCCTTGACGAACTCGATGTTGCGGTCCAGCCCGCCGGAGCGGCAAAGCTCCAACACCACCGCCTCGGCCAGCATGTTGGGCGAGATGTAGGTCTCGTTGGCGCGCTTGGCCAGCGCCGCGATCTCGGCTCCGGGCCCGGCCAAGTAGCCGACCCGCACGCCGGGGCTGACCGTCTTGGAGAAAGAGGAGGCGTGGACGACGCGATCCGCCGAGTCGATCGAGAGCATCGACTCCAGCGCCTCGCCCTCGAAGGGAAGCTCGCGGTAGGGGTCGTCCTCGAAGATCCAAAAGCCATGCTCGGCGGCCAGCTCGACCAGGCGAGTGCGCTTGGCGGCGGAAAGCGTGCAACCGGCGGGGTTGTGGAAGTTGGGGATGATGTGGGCCAGCTTGATCGGCCCGTCGTCGAGCGCCGCCTCAAGTTGGGCGACGTCGAGCCCGTCGGCCTCCAGCCGCACCGGGACCAGCTCGACCCCGAGTCGCTGCAACATCAGCAGCGTGCGGTCGTAGGTCGGCTGCTCGACCACCACCCGGTCGCCGGGCTCGAGCAGATGCTCGAACAGCATCCAGCCCGCCTCCAGCGACCCGTTGGCGATCATCACTTGGCCGGCGTCAAGCCCCCCATGCCGCTCCGCCACCCACTGGCAGAGCCCCGGATGCCCGATCCCAGTGCCGTAAGAAAGCGCCTTTTCCCAGTCCTCGGCAAGAGCAACCGCGGCAGCATCCTTCACAGCTTCCCGCGGCAAGATGTCCGCCGAGGGTGCTCCTCTCGCAAACGAAATCGTGTCGACCGCCATTGCCGTTCGAGTATAGGTAGAGGGGTCTGGGTGGGGGTGGAGCGTCTTGTACTTTTTTTGCGGCGACATCCTCGGACGGCCGCCGCCGATCTTCAAAAAAAGTTAAGCGGAACCCCCACCCAGACCCCTCAGCACCTCGACGGCAATCGCGGCCGTCTCGGTCGGGCTTTCGCCCACCCGCACGCCCTTCGCCTCCAGCGCTTCCTTCTTCGCCTGCGCCGTCCCCGAGGAGCCGGAGATGATCGCGCCGGCGTGGCCCATCTGCTTACCCGGAGGCGCGGTGAAGCCGGCGATATAGGCGACCACCGGCTTGGAGATATCCGAGGCGATGAACTCGGCCGCTCGCTCCTCGGCGTCGCCGCCGATCTCGCCGACCATCACGATCAGCTCGGTCTCCGGGTCAGCCTCGTACAGCTTGAGGATGTCGATGAAGTCCGAGCCGATGATCGGGTCGCCGCCGATGCCGACGATCGAGGAGTTGCCCTCGCCCGCCTGCTTCAGCTCGTTGCCGATCTGGTAGGTCAGCGTGCCCGACTTGGAGACGACGCCGATCTTGCCCGGGTCGAAGAACTGAGCGGGGATGATGCCGACGTTGGCCTTGCCCGGCGAGAGCACGCCGGGGCAGTTGGGGCCAATCAGACGGACGCCTGCCTCCTTGGCCTTCCAGTAGGTCTTCAGCATGTCGAGCACCGGAATGCCCTCGGTGATCGCGATCACCGTGTGCACTCCGGACTCGATCGCCTCGTCGATCGCTGGCGCGGCGAAGCGCGCCGGCACGAAGATCATCGAGGTGTTGGCGCCCTCCTGCTCGACCGCCTCGCGGATCGAGTCGAAGACCGGCACCCCCTCGACGTCCTGGCCGCCCTTGCCCGGCGTGACCCCCGCTGCCAGGTGCGTGCCGTAGGCCCGGTTGCGCAGCCCGTGGAAGGAGCCCTCGCGGCCGGTCAGGCCGGAGACGACAAGCTTGGTGTCCTTGTCGATGATGATCGACATCAGCCGCTCGCCCCCGCCAACTCGACGACCTTCTGCGCGGCGCCGAGCATCGTCGTCTCCTGATGCAGGTTGGACAGCCCTGCCCCGGCGAGGATCTCCAGCCCCTCCTCCGAGTTGGTGCCGTCGAGGCGGACCACCAGCGGCACGCCGAGGTCGAGCTGCGAGGAGGCCTCGACGATGCCCTTGGCGATCTCGTCGCAGCGGGTGATGCCGCCGAAGATGTTGAAGAGGATCGCCGTGACCTTCTCGTCGGAGGTGATCACGGTTAGCGCGTCGACGATCGCCTCCGCCTTGGAGCCGCCGCCGGCGTCGAGGAAGTTGGCTGGAGCGCCACCCGCCTGGGCGACGACGTCGAGGGTCGACATGCAGAGCCCGGCGCCGTTGGCGAGGATGCCGACGTTGCCGTCGAGCTTGACGTAGGTGAGGCCCTTCTCACGCGCCATCGCCTCCTGCGGGTCGTCGATCGACTCGGCGTCGAGCTCAGCCAGCCCCTCGTGGCGGTAGAGGGCGTTGTTGTCGATCGTCACCTTGGCGTCGAGGGCGACCACCTTGCGGTCCGCAGTGACGATCAGCGGGTTGACCTCGATCAGCGTCGCGTCCTCGGCCTGCGCCGTCTCGGCCAGCTTCGCCAGCACCGCGGCCGCTTCGTCGCACGCGTCCTCGGCGAGCCCGGCGGCCTCGACGATCGGCCGCGCCTCGGTTGCCGTGAACGGCCGGGTCGGGTCGATGTGCTCCTTAACGAGCGCGCCGGGGTCCTCCTCGGCGACCGCCTCGATGTCCATCCCTCCCCTGGCCGAGACCATCGCCAGCAGCTTCTTCTCGCCCCGGTCGAGAATCACCGAGGCGTAGTACTCGGCGGCAATCTCGGATCCGCCCTCGACCCAGACCCGCTCGACCCGGAACGGCCCCTCGCCGCGCGGGCCGCGGATGTCCATGCCGAGGATCGCGCCGGCGTGCCCCTCCGCCTCCTCCTTGTCGGCGGCGATCTTGATCCCGCCAGCCTTGCCGCGACCGCCGATCAGGACCTGGGCCTTGATCGCACACGGGTAGCCGATCCGCTCCGCCGCGGTGACGGCCTCCTCGACCGTGGACGCGACCTCGCCGCTCGGCACGGCGATGCCGTGCGCGGCGAAGAGCTGCTTGCCTTGATACTCGAGGAGGTCCATCGGAAGGCGCCGCTCGGGCGCGGCGGCAGACTATCCGAGATCGCAAGCGCGGCGCCCCGCGGCGACGCCTTGGCATAAGATGCCGCGCCCCGTGGCGCTTCCCCCTCTGAAATCGATCACCTGGGTGACCACCGACTGCTATGGCACCCTGATCGATTGGGAGAAAGGGATCGTCGAGGCCTGCAAGAAAGAGGCCGCCAAGGACGGCTTCAGCTTCGAGGAGGGTCCCTTCCTGGCCCGCTTCTTCGAAGTGCAGGCGGAAATCATGGCCGGCTCCTACGAACTGTACGCGGAGGTGCTGCGCCGCACGATCGTCAAGGTCGCGCGTGAGATCGGCTGGGAGATCGAGCCTTCGCGCGCCCAGTTCCTGCCCGACAGCGTTGCCTACTGGCTGCCCTTCCGCGAGGCCAACGCGGCGATGGACCGGCTCGGCAAACGCTACGAGGTCGGGATCATCTCCAACATCGACGACAAGCTGCTCGGCATCTCCCGCCGCCACCTGCGCACCGAACTCGACCTGGTCGTCACCGCCCAGCAGGTGCGCAGCTACAAGCCCGACCCAGTGCACTTCAAAGAGTGCGCGCGGCGGATCGGCGGCAAAAAAGGCTGGCTCCACATCTGCTCCAGCTACGACACGGATGTCGCCCCGCTGCTGAAGATGAAGGTGCCGGTGATCTGGGTCAACCGCCACGGCGAGAAGCTCGACGGCCGCAAAGCGCCCAGCGCTACGGTGAAGAACTTCCGCGAGGCGGCCAAAAAACTCGGCGCGTCCTGACGGTTTTCTAGCGTTCGGGTTTCGCAACTTCGCCCAGCGGGGCCGGTTTCGACCCTTGTAGGCGGCCAGGCCGCCGGGCGGGACGTATTCGATGGACCAAGTCAGCCACAGCCGAATGTCTTCGCACGCCCGCCTGCCGGTCGCGGCGGCGCTGCTCGCCCTGCTCTGCGCGCTCACGCTGGGCGTCGCCCAGGCCGGCGCGGTCGACGCCGAAGTGGAACCGCCGCTCAACCCGAACGAAGAGCGCCCCAGCTTCGTCGTCATCCAAACCGACGATCAGACCCTCGACGGCCTCTACGCCACCTTCAGCGCCTACCCTGGCGCGCCGAATACGCGCTCGATGCCGAACACGCTCGACCTGATCGCCGGGCGCGGCATGACCTTCAACCGCTACTACGTCCCCTACCCGCTCTGCTGCCCCTCGCGGGTCAGCCTGCTGACCGGCCGCTACTCGCACAACAACGGCGTCAAGGGCAACGTCCAACCCAACGGCGGCTACTTCGGCTTCTCCTTCCGCGCCGCGGCCTCGCACAACATCGCCACCTGGCTACAGGGTGCTGGCTACCGCACGATCCACATCGGCAAGTTCCTTAACGGCTACGGCGACGAGCCCTACGACAACGGGACCTCGGTGCCCCCCGGCTGGGACGCCTGGCACACCGTGCTCAAAGCCGACACCAACCACTTCTACTACGGCTACACGATGAACGAAAACGGGGTGCTCAGCCCGCCGTACGGGGAATCGGGCACCTGGGAACCGCGCGAGTACGGCATCCGCGACGAGTTCGGCTGCCCCTTCGAACCGATCGAACGGCCGTGCCTCTACGCGACCGACGTCTTCAACTGGATGGCGCGCGAAGAGATGCTCGGCACCTCGCCCGAACAGCCTTTCTACCTGCAGCTTGACTACACCGCGCCGCACGGCGACTTCCGCCGCCCCGCCGGCCCCGAGCCGGCGATCCGCCATTACGACTGGTTCAAGGGCATGCACCACCCGCACGACCGCTCGGAAGGGTTCGACGAGGGCAACGTCACCGACAAGCCGCACTTCATCCGCGAAGCCGACCACCTGACCCCGAACGAGAAGCGCACCTACCGCGTCTACTACCAGAAGCAGCTCGAGTCGCTGCGGGCGGTCGACGACGGGATCAAACTGGTGCTCGACACCCTGGGTCAGCTGCAGCGGCTGCGCAACACCTACGTCATCTTCACCTCCGACAACGGCTTCTTCTTCGGCGAGCACCGCCTGCTCGGCGGCAAGTTCCTCGCCTACGAGCCGGCGACCCACCTGCCCTTCCTGATCCGCGGCCCGGGGATCGAGCCGGGCAGCTCGACCGGCGAGCTGGCGGCCAACATCGACGTCGCGCCGACGATCCTCGAGCTGGCCGGGGTCGAAGCGGACAAAAGCCTCGACGGCCGCTCGCTAGTCCCCTTCCTGCGCGACCCGGAGCTGCGCAGCCGCCGCCCGATCCTCTTCGAGTCCTTCGTCGAGACGAGCGACGTCGAAGCGCAGGGTCAGATTTCCAGGGCAACGCGCAGGGCGGGCGACGCAACCGCCTCGCTGCTGGCGCCGCCCAAGGACTACGCCGGGATCCGCCTCGGCCCCTACAAGTACATCGCCTGGCCGAGCGGCGAGAAGGAGCTCTACAACATCAACAAGGACCCCAACGAGCTCAACAACATCGCCAAAGTGCCGAACTTCTACCCAATCCGCAACTTCCTCCACCGCCAGATGAAGCGCTTCATCGACTGCGGCGGCCGCGAGTGCCGGGAAGTGACGCCGGAGTTACCGCTCACCCGGATCGAGTTCCAGCGCCTGCAAGCGAAAAAACAGAAGGAACTCCGCGAACGGGAACGGGAACGGGAAAAGGAACGGCGCGAAAAGGAACGCGATAGGAACCGGTAAAGAGCGGGGGCGGGGTGCCCCTCCCGCTTGCTGGGTTTTTCGCCTGGAGACTTGACGGCCGTCCGAGACTGCCCTAGGGGCGAAAAACGGACGCCGCTGCGCCGGAGGGGCACCCCGCCCCCGCTCAGCGCCCTGTCGCTACTCGATTACTGCGAGAACGTCACCGCTCGAAACCGCTGCGCCTTCGGCTACGTTGAGCGAGGTGACTTTGCCGGAGCGGTGGGCGGCTATCTCGTTCTCCATCTTCATTGCCTCTATGACACAGATGAGGTCCCCCTCGGATACGTCGGCGCCCTGCTCTACAGCGACTTTCAGGACCGTGCCCTGCAGCGGCGAGGGCAGCGACTCGCTTGAGGCGCTCGCGCCACCCCCTGACTTGCGCTCGCGCTTGGGCGGGCGCTTGCCGTTCCCTGCCGCCGGTGCGGCACCGCCCGCGGCCTCGCCGAGCACTTTGACGTCGAAGAGCTTGCCGGAGACCTCGACCTTGTAGTCGCGGGCGACAACCTCAGCTCCCTCGGGGAGCTCAGGTGGGTCGACCTCCTCTGGCGCGGTCGTCTTCAGCCACTTCTTGTCCTCCATCAGATCGCGGCAGGTCTCACCCCTCGCCCACTGCTCGGTGGCGAGGATCGCGCTGTGAAAGGGAATCAGCGTGGTCAGACCGCCGACCTCGTACTCGCCCAGCGCGCGCAGCATGCGTCGCGTCGCGTGCTCGCGATCGACGTCCCAGACGATCAGCTTGGCGACCATCGGGTCGTACATCGGCGTCACCTCGGAGCCGGCCTCGACCCCCGAGTCGACCCGCACGCCGGGGCCCGCGGGCTCCCGGTAGGAGGTGATCGCCCCCGGCGCGGGGGCGAAGTTCTTGTGGGCGGCCTCGGCGTTGATCCGACACTCGATCGCGTGGCCGCGCAGCTCAACCTCCCTCTGGGCGACTGATAGCGCCTCGCCAGCCGCGACCAGGACCTGCTCGCGCACGATGTCGACCCCCGTGACCATCTCGGTCACGCAGTGCTCGACCTGGACCCTCGTGTTCATCTCGAGGAAGAAGTACTCGTCACCGACCTGCATCCCCTCGACCGTGCCGGCGCCGCGGTAGCCGACCGCGGCCGCCGCATCGGTGGCGATCTTGCCGATTCGCTCGCGCATCTCGGCGTCGACCTGCGGGCCCGGTGCCTCCTCGATCACCTTCTGGTGGCGGCGCTGGATCGAGCAGTCGCGCTCACCGAGGTGGATCACGTTACCGTGCGAGTCGGCCAGCACCTGGACCTCGACGTGGCGCGGGTCCTCGAGGTAGCGCTCGACGTACACACGCGCATCGGAGAAGAACTTCTCGCCTTCGCGGCCGGCGCCCTCGAAGGCCTCCTCGAGGTCGTCCGGCGTCATCGCGACGCGGAAGCCCTTGCCGCCGCCGCCGCCCGTCGCCTTGCAGGCGACCGGGTAGCCGGCTTCCTCGGCCTGCTGCTTGGCCGCCGCGACATCCACCGCCGGCTCGGTCGCACCGGGGACGATCGGCACACCGGCCTCGGCCATGATCTCGCGCGCCCGCGTCTTCGAGCCCATCGCGTCGATGGCCTCTGGGGGCGGGCCGATGAAGACGATGCCAGCCTCGGCGCAGGCTCGGGCGAAGTCGGCGTTCTCGGCGAGGAAGCCGTAGCCGGGGTGGATCGCCTCGGCACCTGCCTCCTTTGCCGTGTCGATGATCTTGAGGACGTTCAGGTAGCTCTCAGCGGGGACCGCGGGACCGATCAGAAAGGCCTCGTCGGCCTCCCGCGCATGGGGCGCATCGCGGTCGATCTCCGAGTAGACGGCAACCGAGCCGATTCCCATCTCCTTCAGCGTGCGGGCGACGCGGATGGCGATCTCGCCCCGGTTGGCTATCAGCACCTTCTCGAACATCGGGGGCGGCAGTCTATTCAGCCGCAACGGACGAGAAGGCCCTGGGTCAAACCCCCTCGAACAGGGCGCAGGCGTCGAGTCTGTCGCAGCCGCACACGCTGGCGGCGGAGAGCCAATCGCGCCTGCTCCGGGCGCGCTCGATCATCGCGTCGACCTCTGGCAGCTTGCGGGACGCGAGCGCTCGCAACTCCTCGTGGGCGGGGGCGCCCTCGTCGGTGGAAATCAACAGAACACCGATCTCGTCGAGGGAGAACCCGGCCCGCTTGGCCGTCGCGATGATCCGCAGTCGCTCAACCACGGCATCGGTGTAGCGGCGCTGACCGCCGACGCGCTCGGGCTCGCGCAGAAGCCCGCGGCGCTCGTAGAAGCGGATCGCCGAGACACTGACACCGGCTTTGCCGGCGACTTCGCCGATGCTGAGCGTCGCTTCTGCCACGAGGGAATTGCTCCTTGACCTAAACCCAGATTCAGGGTCAACACTAGCGCCACAACCCTGAATTGGAGGACCAATGACGCACGACAACCCCCCAGTCGCGTGCTCGCTCGACGCGGGCAAGCTCGAGCAACGACTCGCTGCGATAGGCGAGGCTGGAACGCACGGCCTTGTCTCCCACTCCGTGGAGGGCGACAGTCACCTGCTGCTTTTTCGGACAGATCCGACAACCCGACGACGGCTGGAGGCCATCGTCGCCGCTGAGGCCGAGTGCTGCCCGTTCCTCGATCTCTCGCTGAGCGAAGATGGGGACGAGCTGGTCCTCTCGATCACGGCACCCGAGGACGGTCGGCCGGTCGCGACGCAACTCGCCGAAGCGTTCAGCGGCGGGCCCAAACGAAACGGCTAGGCTGCCCGCCTCATGCTGATCGAGCTGCAGAGCCACTCGACCGTATCCGATGGCCAACTCGCCCCAGCCGAGGTCGTTGCCGAAGCCGCCAAGGCTGGCGTTACCACGCTGGCGCTTACCGACCACGACGCGATTGCCGGAGTGCCCGAGGCGGCGGAGGCGGCGGAGAAGCTGGGGATCGAGTTGGTGCCGGCGATCGAGATGTCCTGCGTGCACGAGTACGCCGAAGACCTGCACGTCTGCGGGTACTGGATCGACCTGGGGAAGATCGCTCCCGCCTGCGAGCGAGCCCAGCATGAGCGGGTGGCGCGAGCCGGGGAGATCGTCGAGAAGCTGCGCGGCGAGGGATTCGACCTCCACCTCGAGGACGCGGTGCGGGAGGCGGGCGACGCGCTCTCGATCGGGCGACCGCACATAGCTCGCGCCGCGGGAGCCACAGGCGACCTAGGTCCCTTCTTCGAGGAGTACCTGGTGCCGGGGGCCAAGGCGTTCGTGCCGCGGCGCTGGCCGACTGCGGAGCAGGCCGTCGAGACGATCAAGGGGGCAGGCGGCATCGCCGTCGTCGCCCACCCCTACTGGGACATCTCCGAGCCGAGCGAGGTCGACGAGCTGATCCGCGCGCTCGACGTCGACGGGGTCGAGACCTTCTACCCGACCCACAGCAAGGAGCAGACCGAGCACCTGCTGGAGCTCTGCGACGAGCTCGACCTGATCCCAACTGCCTCTTCGGATTACCACGGCCCCACCCACAAGACCTTCGCGGCGTTCGGCGCCTACGAGACCTACGGCTTGGCGGATCCCAAGGTGCCGCGCCCGGCGGGGCGGTAGTCCCGCCCAGATTCGCAGGCTCACGAGCCAGTTTATCCTTGCAATTGTAAATCTATAGTTTAGATTTACAAGGATGATTGCCCGCCGAATCGTCCCCGAGGTAGCCGCGCTGCTGCAAACCGTGCCCGCCATCACGCTGATTGGGCCGCGACAGGTCGGTAAGACGACGCTGGCGCTTGCCATCGCCGAACAGCGTGCGGCTGTCTACCTCGACCTCGAGTCGGAGGCCGATCGCGCCCGGCTGGCCGAGCCGGAGCTCTACTTCGCCGACCACGCCGACGAGCTGCTCGTCCTCGACGAGATCCACCGTGCCCCTGGTCTGTTCGAAACGCTGCGCGGCGCGATCGACGCAGGGCGACGCGAAGACAAGGGAACGGGGCGCTTCCTCCTTCTCGGCTCTGCCGCACTCGAGCTGCTCGCTCAATCGGGGGAGACCCTCGCGGGGCGGGTCGCCTTTGTCGAGCTGGCGCCGTTCGACCTGACCGAGGTGGGCGCTGACCGACTCGACACCCTCTGGGTTCGCGGCGGCTTCCCAGACAGCTTCCTCGCCGCCGACGACGCAGTCAGCTTGCGCTGGCGACGGGACTTCATCCGCACCTACCTAGAGCGCGACATCCCGGAGCTCGGGCCGCGAATCCCGGCCGAGACGCTGCGGCGGTTGTGGACGATGCTCGCCCATGGTCAAGGGGGACTGCTGAACGCGTCGCGACTAGCCCAGGGATTGGGCGTGACCGGCGTGACGGTCGGCAACTACCTCGATCTACTGGTCGATCTCCTGCTGGTGCGGCGCCTGCCGCCGCGTACAAGCAACGCCGGCAAGCGACTGGTGCGCTCGCCGAAGGTCTACGTACGCGACAGCGGCCTGGTCCATGCGCTGTTAGGGCTGGGCGACAAGGAGGCGGTGTTGGGCCACCCCGTGGCCGGGGCGAGCTGGGAGGGGATGGTGATCGAGAACCTGCTCGCGATCGTGGGCGATCGGGCAGAAGCGAGTTTCTACCGCACCGGCGGCGGCGCCGAGATAGACCTCGTCTTCCGCTGGCCGGACGGCGCTGAGTGGGCGATCGAGGTCAAGCGAAGCCTGGCTCCCAAGGTGGAACGGGGCCTGCGCTCGGCGCTGGAGGATCTAAAGCCGGAATGCCGCTTCATCGTCTATCCGGGCAGCGAGCGCTACCGCCTTGCGGTCGGCGTCGAGGCAATCGGCCTGGCCGAACTGTGCGGGGAGGTCGACAAACGGCGTTGACGACATCGGGTACCCCGAGGGATGGACAATTCATTAGGGTTACCTAACTATGAAGCCCAACGACCCGGTTAGCCGTGGCGCCGAGCGCGCCATCGCCCATCTCAACGACGACCACGCCGACGCACTGCTTGACATGGCGCGGGCGATCGGGGGCTGCCCAGAGGCGACGGCGGCCCGCTGCGTCGATGCCGATCGCACCGGCTTGGACCTGGTCGCGGAGACGCCGAGCGGGGAGACGGGGGTTCGTGTTCCCTACGACGAGCCGATCGACGGCCCCGAGGGATTGCGCAAGGCGACCGTCAAGCTCGCCCAGCGCGCTCGCAGCGAGCTTCGGCTACCCTAATTAGGTAAACCTAATTAGGGCGTCCTAAAAGACTAGGGCGTCTCTTCGAAAGGAGCGGGGCCTTGGTAATCGTGATGAACGTCGTCCACGTGAAGGAGGAGCGCCGGGAGGCGTTCGAGCGCGCCTTCATCGAGCGTGAGAGCCACGTCCACAAGGCCGAGGGCTTCGTCGGCTTCGAGCTGCTTCGCCGCGAAGGTGAGGGGGCCGGCGAGTACGTCGTGCTCAGCCGCTGGGAGAGCGACGAGGCATTCAAGGCCTGGGTCAACAGCGACCTCTTCAAGATGAGCCACCGCCACGCCGACGGCGAGCTAGCCCACGGCAGCGAGGTGCGCCACTACGAGGTGATCGACGCCAAGGTACCCGCGTGAGGGTGTGGCGACTTTCCCGTCATATGGACGGGAAACGCGCCACGCTCGCCGCGGCTATGGTCGCCGCGGTGCTGCTGGTCCCCGTCAACGCCCAGGCGGCGGCGCAGCGGATCGTCGCGCTGACGCCGTTCGCCGCCAACACGCTGGTCAAGCTCGGCGTCAAGCCGGTCGGGGTCGGCCAGACGCTGGGCGGCAACGACCGCATCTCGCCAAAGCTGAAGGGCGTCCCGGTGCTGCCCCTCTCTCATCCCAACGGCCCCAACCTCGAGCAGCTCGCCTCGCTCGACCCCGACCTCGTCTTCTCCTCCCGCACCTGGGCCAAAGGCAACGAGTCAATGGGCGACCTCGGCATCCGCGTCCTCGTCCAGGAGCCCTTCCGGCTCAACGGCGCCTTCGCCCAGACGCTCGTAATCGGCGCTCTGGTCAACCGGCGCGAGCGCGCCCGGGCCCTGGTCGAGTCGATGAAGAAGAGTGTCGCCCAGGCGCGCAGGGGAATCGAGGAGCACCCGACCGTGATGCTGATCCTCGGCGTCGGCCGCACCCCCTTCACCTTCCTCCCCAACAGCTGGGGCGGTGACATCGTCACCAAAGCGGGTGGGCGTTTGCTCACCGGCGGGGTCGAGTCCAGCTCGGGCTTCGAGCGCATTTCCGACGAGATCGTCGTCGCCGAAGACCCCGACGTGATCATCGCCGTGCCCCACGCCGACGAGGACGACATCCCGAGCCTGACCGAGTACCTGCGCAATAACCCCGCCTGGGTCTCGACCTCGGCGGTGCGCAACGACCGCATCTACATCTCGGTCGATAACTCACTGCTGCAGGCGGGCACCGACGTCGCGCGGACGATCCGCAAAGTGCGGCGCGTCTACCTGCAGAACTGACACCCTTGGCCCGCCGCACGCTCGTCATCGCGGCGCTCGTCGTCGCCCTCGTCGCAGCAGTCGTCACTTCGCTGGCACTGGGCGCGGTCAAGGTCCCTTTCGGCGAAGTGATCGACGTCATCTTCGGCGGCGGGGATGGCGGCACCGACCAGCAGATCGTTGAGACGCTGCGCCTGCCGCGCACCGTCGAGGCGCTCGTCGTCGGCGCCGCCCTGGGGATCGCCGGGGCGATCCTGCAGGGGGCGCTGGCCAACCCGCTCGCCTCGCCCGACGTGATCGGGGTCACCGGCGGGGCGGGCTTCGGCGCGATCTTGATCATCATCGCCTTCCCCGGCTCGATCGCGCTGCTGCCGGTCGGCGCGCTCTTCTTCGGCCTGCTCGCTGCGGCACTGGTCTTCTCGATCGCCTGGTCGGGTGCGAACCGGGGCGCGACCGGCAAGGTGATCCTCGCCGGGATCGCGATCCTCTCCCTATTTACCGCGGCGACCACGGGGCTGTTGGCTGCCTACCCCGAGCGGGCGCCCTCCGCCATCTTCTTCATCGCCGGCGGGCTCACCTCGAGCGGCTGGGACGAGCTGGAGACGATCTGGCCCTACTTCGCCGTCGGCTTCGTATTCGCGCTGCTCTTGATCCGCCCCCTCGACCGGCTGGCGCTGGGCGACGACGTCGCCGCCTCGCTCGGCTCGCGCCCCCACCTGATC
>JBAREU010000202.1:0-1584 GCA_049796515.1 Solirubrobacterales bacterium | reverse complement strand
GGTCTGCGCGCAGCAGGACCGCCCCGCCGCGCTCGCCGCCCTGCGCTCGGTGCTGGCGCACGAGGAGGCCGGGCTTTTCGTCGGCAACGCGATGGCGGTCGCCGAGAATTGGGCGGGCGAGCTGGGCGGGATCTCGATCGAGCGCGTACCCAGCCCGACGATGACGATCGGCGGCCGAGGCTGGGAGGAGATTCTGGCCCAGCGCAGCTCCAACTTCCGCAGCCAGATGCGTCGCGTGGAGCGGCGGCTCGAGAAAGAGGGCGAGGTTCGCTGGCGGCTTGCCGACGCGGCGAGCCTCGAACGCGATTTCGAGACGCTGGTCCGCCTGCACAGCGAGCGTTGGGACTCCGCCGTCGGCACCTTCGAGGGCCCCTGGGGGGAGTTGCATCGGCGCTTCCTGCCGCTGGCCCTCGAACGGGGCTGGTTGAGGCTGCTGCTGCTCGAACTCGACGGCGAGCCGGTGGGCGCCATCTACAACCTGCGTTACGCCGGGGTCGAGTCCTTCTACCAGTCCGGGCGCGACCCGGGACACGACAAGCTCAAACTCGGGCTGGCGCTGCAGATCCACGCGATTCGTGCCGCGGCGGAGGCGGGGGTGCGCGAGTACCGCTTCCTGCGAGGCGACGAGCCCTATAAGAAGCGGTTCGCCGATCGCGATGACGCGGTCGAGACCGTTGCGGTCGCGCTGCGGCCGCGGGCTCGCCCGCTGACGCTTGCCCTGCGCGCCTCGCAGCGCTCGCCGGCGCTGCGTCGCCGCCTCTCTCGCCTGATCGAATGACGGCGCGCCAAGGGCGAAATCCACCGTTCACCGAGCCCGAAGCGCAGCTTTTCCCCGACTTCGTGTTTAGGGTGCGAGCGCGATGAGATTGCGTATTGCCATCACCTTCGTCACCGCCCTGCTCGTCGTGGCGGCCCTCGCCGCGAGCGCCGGGGCGGCGATGATCGGCGTCTACCGCAACAGCATGGAGTCCGAGGCGCAGCGCGCCCAGGTCGTCAAGCTGGTGGGAGAGCGCTGCGGCCGTGGTGGCTCCGACCATGCGGTGCGGATCGTGGTCGGCAAACAAACCAGGGAGTGCGCCTACCGCACGCCCGTGATCGGTCGCGACCTCGAGGTCGCGGCGATCGGGCGGTTGCTCCAGAGCACCCCGAAACCGGTCCAGCGCAAGGCCTTTCTCGCGGTCAACCTGCGTACCGGCGGTGGCGCCGCCGGCTACCAGCTCGCTGTCTTCCCGCTGCAGGGCAAGGCGCAGCTGCGCAAGGTGCTGAGCGACGGGCGGATCGAGTACCTGGCGATCGAGAAAGACATCAGGACGAAGGGCCTGAACCAGGCGAACGAACTGCGTCTGCGCGCCTTCAACGTCGGCAGCGGCCCGCAGAAAGGGAGCTGTCGCATTCTCGCCTACGTCGGCGCCCAGCTCATCGCCGACATCAGCGACTCAGCCGCCGGCGAACTGGAAGGCCGCGCTTCGGGCTTCTCGCTCGGTGCAGTCGGCAACGCCAAAGGCGCGACGGGTAGCTTCGACGACGTGGTGGTCCGCGTCCCCAGCCCTTACTAGCCGCCGACGGGCCTAAAAGCCACCGCAT
>JBAREU010000201.1:0-18910 GCA_049796515.1 Solirubrobacterales bacterium | reverse complement strand
GTGCGCGACCGGTCCGCGCGGCGACCAGCGTCGCTGCCGCAGCAGTCGAGAGCGCAGCCGGTTCGATCGTCTGGGCGCCCGGCTCGCGGCGCAGCTCGTCGAGCAGCGTCTCGTGCTCGCCGGGCTCGCCCGTCCGCACGGTGAGCGCCAGGACCGCCGGCAGCTTGCCGAGGCGACGGCCGGCGTAGACGAGGGCGCGCAGCGAGGCGAGGTCCGCCCACTGGGCGTCGTCGACCAGCATCAGCACCGGACCCGCTTCGGTCAGAGCGGCGACCAGGCAGTTGAGTCCGTGCTGGACGGCAAACGGGTCGGCGCCCTCAGGGGGTGCCGCCGTGGGTTCGAAGACAGGGGCGGCAGGAGCGGCAACGCCGCCGAGCAGCTCCTCGCGGCGGGAACCGGTGAGCGTTGGTTCGAACAGCTGCCGCACCACTCCGTAGGGGAAATCGCGCTCGAACTCGCCGCCGCGGGCACGCAGGACGAGCATCTCGCGCTCCTCGCCCAGGGTCCCAGCCGCGGCGAGCAGCGTCGTCTTGCCGGCACCCGCCTCCCCCTCGATCGTCAGCAGGCCGCCGCGACCGGCCGCGGCGGAATCAACCGTCCGCTCGATCCGGGCGAGCTCCTTCTCTCTCTCTAGTAACGCGGTTTTCGCCGCCATCTCGCTCAGCGTCGATCGTACGCCGCCCGGCGCAGCTCGACCCCGCGAGCTCGCGACGTATCCATTCGTCGCATCCGGGCGGATAGAGCAAAGCCATCTGCGAGGCGACCGAGAGGGCCCCGGCGATCTCCATGCCAAAGGCGCTGGTCCGTGGGCGCTTGGTCCGTCGGCGGGGCCATTTCATGCCGCCGATACTGCCCCCGGCGGGCTGGCGTTCGCATCAGGGGACGACCCTGAACTTTCGTGGTTGAGGAGAATCCAGGCTCATGGTGGATCGCCGAGGGCTGATGTCGATCGTGGTCTCGGCGTGAGCGATACCTACGACCGGATCGGCCGCGGCTACAGCGGCTTCCGGCAAACCGATCCCCGCATCGCTGCGGCGATCGAGACGGCACTGGGCGAGGCGGGGACGGTGCTCAACGTCGGCGCGGGAGCTGGCTCCTACGAGCCACCCGGGCGCGAGGTCGTGGCCGTCGAGCCGTCGGCCGAGATGATCGCCCAGCGACTGCCCGGCGGGGCGCCGGCGGTCCAAGCGAGCGCCGAATCCCTCCCCTTCGCCGACGACAGCTTCGACGCGGCGATGGCGGTCTTCAGCGACCACCACTGGCGCGACCGGACGGCGGGGCTGCGCGAGATGCAACGGGTGGCGGGCGGGCGGGTCGTGATCCTCAACGCCGATCCCGGGCTCGCCACGAGCTTCTGGCTGACCCGGGACTATCTGCCGACCTTCGCCGACCTGATTCCGCCGCCCTACCGCCGCGCCGGCTACTGGCTCGACGAGCTCGAGGGTCTGCTGGGCCCGATCGAGGCGATGACGGTGCCGGTACCGCACGACTGCCGCGACGGCTTCTACCAGTCCTACTGGCGCCGTCCACGCGCTTACCTGGAGCCGCGGATTCGAGAGACGATCTCGGTCTTCCACCGATTGGCCGATGCCGACCTCGCCACCGCGATCGACAGGCTCCGACGCGACCTCGACGATGGCCACTGGGAGGAGCGCAACGCGGACCTGCTCGAGCTGCCCGAGCTGGACGTCGGGCTGCGCCTCGTGATCGCCGGCGACAGCTCATAGGATCATCGCGATGCCGACCGCTACGGAGAGCCTCCCGCTAGTCGACGAACACTCGCTGCTGATCGACGTGGCCCCCGATGCCGTCTGGGAGGCGCTGCCACGGGTCATCGAGGGAACTTTCGGCTCGGCAACCACGGGGCGGGTCGCCCGCTTGCTCGGCTGCGCCGATGTGGATACCTCCGGCCCCCGCCCGCTGGACGCCGGCTCGGCCTTCCCTGGCTTTCACGTCGAGGCCGCTGAGCGAGGGCAGGAGCTGGCGCTGGCCGGCAGCCACCGTTTCTCCGACTACGCCCTGATCTTCCACCTCGAGGATGCCGGCGACAGAGGCACCCGCCTCGGTGCCGAGACCAGAGCCGCCTTCCCGGGACTCAAGGGAAGCGTCTACCGCATGCTTGTCATCGGCTCTGGCGTCCACGTCCTCGTAACCCGCCGCCTGCTCGGTGCCATCAAGCGGCGTGCCGAGCGGGCCTGAACCAGTCCCAGCGGGCTTCGTCAGCAGGGGATTTCGACCGTGACGCGCACGGTGTCACTGCGGGTGTGGGTGTCGCTCTCGGGATCGCCGGCGTTGCTCGGTTCGCCCGGCGAGCGAATCGAGGCACCGTTCACCGCTTTGATGCGAGGCGCGCTAGTCCAGTCGTACCGCGTCGACGAGGCCGACGCTGTCGTAGATCGCGTCGCCGACGTCAGAGACCACTATGGTGAGTTCGCCCGGTCCACCCAGGGCCGAGGCGGGAACGGTCAGGCTGGCCGTCTTCCAACCGGACTGACCCACCGTGCCGTCCCCCCCGGGGAAGTCGATCCCGCTGACCGGAGTCCAGTTGGTGGCGTTCACCGACTCGTCCGCCATGAGAAGACTTTCACCGTTCGGGAGTTTGGCCACGATCCCCAGGGTGTCGTTGAACTGGCTCCCAACGTACTCCGGGTACTCCTCGGTCACGTAGTTGTACTGCAGGGAGAGCGTCGCTTTCCCGTTACGGAGGGCGCTGTTGGGGATTTGCCCGGCCTTGCGAACCGTCGCGCTGATCTGGTCGCCGGCAGGCCCGGTGGAGAGGGACAGCATCCGCGATCCACTGCGGGGGAAAATCGGCCCGAGGCGGGAGATGGTCGACACCGTGCCGGTCCTGGCCCAGGTGTCGAGCCCCGCCTCGAAACTTCCGTTGAAGACGGCTTCGAAGGCGTTTACCCGGGGGCCCACGCCCTGACTGATGGGCTTGCCCGAGTTGATCAGGAGGTTCCGTATGCGCTCGGGCCCGGCGACGCCGTTGCTGAGCATCAGCGAGGCAACGCCGGCAACCACCGGCGAAGCCATCGACGTGCCGCTAAGCGATTTCGTGCCGCCGTTGAGATAAGTGGAGAGAACGCCCGAGCCGGGGGCGGCGATATCCACCCAGCCTCCATAATTCGAGCTCGCCGCCCTGACGTCGTTGCCGAGGACGTTCCCCACCGCGATCACATCGGTGCGATAGGTCCTCTTGAAGAGCCCGAAGAGGGACGAGAACTCCTCGGTGCGCTCGTAGCCGGCGGGATAGCTCTTGCTGCTGCTGCCATTGTTGCCCGCCGCGGCCACGACCACACGGCCCGCGTTCCAGGCATAGTCGAGCGCCTCAACGATCGCCTCAGAGCGGCCCGGGCCGCCGAGACTCAGGTTGATGACGCTTGCCCCACGGTCGACCGCCCAGCGGATCGCCGCCGAGAGGTTGACCGCGCCGCCGCATTTCGCCGGGTTGCTTACGTCAGGAAACACCTTGACCGGCAGCAGCGCCGCATTCCAGTTGACGCCCGCAACCGCTTTGGCGTTGTTGGTGGCTGCACCGACGATCCCGGCCACGTGGGTGCCGTGACCGCAGGTGTCCTCAGGGCTGCTGTCCCCGTTGGCCAGATCCCGCCCGGCAAGCAGGCGGGATGCGAGGTCAGGGTGATCACGATCGACGCCGGAATCGATGACCGCAACCACGACCCGGGGGCTGCTGCCGCGAGCGGCGATCCAGGCTCGGTTGGCGTCTACCTGGGGCAGGTGGGATTGCGACGCGTAGAGGGGGTCGTTCGGCAGGACGTCGGTGGTCTCAAACACCGTCTCCGCTTCGGCGCCGATGACGCCGGCGGCCGTCGAGACGTCGGCGAGGACCAGGTTCAGAGCGGCCTCGTCTGCCACCGGCGGAATGGCGATCTGCCAGGTGTCCGGGGCGATCCGGCCGGCAACGGCCCCGCTCACCTGGTCTGCCGCAGCCAACACCAGGGAGTAGGCCGAATCTGCGGCCATCCGCAGGATGATCCGGTCGCGCAGCACCGTCTCACCGCTGCCGGTAACGATCGTCCCGAGGGACGAGGTGGTGGCGGCATCGACCGGGGCACCGGCGGGCAGGGCCTCCACCTCCACCGCCCCGGACTGGCTCGAGCCATCAAGCTGGACATCGACCCTGAGCACCCGGGTCTCGGCGAGTGGGACCTGCACCTGGCCTGACCAGATTCCGTCCGCAGCGACGAGGTCTCCTTCTTCGCCATCGTCATGCAGGGCTCCAAGCTCCGTTTCAGAGCCTTCGAGGACGACGCTCGGCGACCCTTCCACCGTGCCCTGCAGGGCAGCTGCGATGAGGACCGTCGGGGTCGTGCCGACGGTGGCGGCGGACGGAGACGCGGTCGGGAACACCCTGGGGCGTGCAGCCGGATCGTTGGTAATCACGGTGGATACGGACACCGGCGAGGAAACCAGCTCCCCCGGGGCGTCGGACCTCGCGCGGAACGAGGCGGTGATGCTGTCCGGGTCCTCGCTCGAGGTGAAATAAGAAGCCGCCGGTTCGACGTCCACCTGCCCTCCGGGCGTGACGGGGCCGATGCCGGAGGCTTGCGCATCGCCATCCGGCAAGGTGACCTCCAGTTGAACGCCTGCGAGGGTGCCGGCCGCAGAGAAGACGATCGACGTGCGCGCAAGGGCGACGCTGCCGTTCTCCATCTCCACCGCAACCACCAGCCGAATCCCACCGGGGGAGGCAGTGGCAATCCGTTCGAGGTCCTCTTGCCCCAGCGTGGGAAAGAACCTGAACGGTATCTCCGCCTTTTCCCCAGCGGCCAGGGTGCGAGCCTTGTCCGCCGGATAGAAGACGTTCCCGACCACGTTCTGGATGCTGGCTTCGCAGCCCGCGAGTTCTCCCCCCGGACAACCACCCGGGGCAGCCGCGCCGGAGGTCGTCAGCCCCGCAGCGGAGGGCAGGACGTCGTGCAGCGACCCGTCGGTCACCTCGATCCACATCGCGACGTCGGAGATCGACGCGGTGACCTCCACGGTCCCCGCGACCGTCTGAGTGCCGGCAACCTCGAGACAGGCGCCGGTCGGATCGTTGCGCACCGAGGCCGAGTAGCTCACCTCCTCACCCTCGATCACCGATGGCGTGCTCCCCAGCGCACCCACAGCGAGGGTCGGCTCACACGACCCCACCTTGACCGAGACCGGTGCCACATCGGGGCCAGAGGGAAGTGGCGGAGATGGAACGGGGGGCGAGTTGGAAAAGTTAGGAGATGACTTCGAAGGCGGTCCGAGGATCGTCACCGTCAGCCTGCTTTTCCCCACCCCGCAGTTGTTCCTGCGATTGACCTCAGGCGATTTGGTGGTGGCACAGGCGATCAGCCAGTATCCGCCCGGCTTGACCTGCTGGGGAATGGCCGCGGTGATGCGCAGCCGTCGAGAGGCTCCTCCCCGCAGCCGACGGCCGCTGGATTTGGCCAGTAACAGGTCGCGCCTGTCGGTTTGCCTGTCCGTGGACAGCAGCAGCTTCACCTGTGACCGTCCCACCAGGCCGCCGGCAGTGTTGCGCAGCCGCAGGACGCTGGTGAACGATGCGCCTGGGTGCAGGCTGTCGCTGCTCGATGCAACGGTGCTTACGGCAAGATCGCCGCGCGCGTCTTGTGCGGTGTCAGATGATCGCGAGGCCACACCAAACGCCACCGACCCCAACACCAACACGAGAGTGACCACTGCGACAAGTGCCACTTTGCGATTCTTGAGCTGCCCCACGAGGCGGGCACTCTAACACCGATACTGTAGAGATAGTGTATTAGTACGTAAAAGTAGTGGTATGAAAAAAGTACGACAAAGTGGCAGGTCCTCGCCTATCTCGCTGAGCATCTGGTTTCCGGACTGAGAAAAGGAAGCTGCCGAACTAGGACACCGGCAACCGTTCGGGCTCTCGGAGGGGCTAGCCAGCAGCGAGCACTTCGGCCTTTGCTTTCTCGAACTCCTCCTCGCTCAGCGCCCCCTTCTCCTTCAAGGCCGAGAGCCGCTCGATCTGCTCGACCTTGCTCTCTCCCGTCGGGGCTGAGGGCTCCGGAGCCGCTCGTCCCGGACCCCAGGCCCGCACCCGATCCCCGAACCCTCCGAACGTGGCTTCCGGAAATTCCGCTTCGGCCTGGCGCCGCAGGACCTCCGTCCCAAGCACCATCAGCGCTGCCAGCAGAAGGAGTCCGAGTGGTTTCTCGAAGGCGGCAACAGGCGCCCAGAGGACGAGCACGAGGAAGACGAAGGCAACCACCGCGTAGGTCGTGCCCCGTCGCTCCCGCAGGTAGGGAGCGGCCTCGCGTCGCAGGGCAGAGGCGATGCGGGTCGGTCCCGCAAGCCAGGCGGCGATGACGAGGAGGATGCCGAAGGTGATCGCAGAGACGGCGACGGTCATCAGCAGCGCGGTGCCGATACTCCAGACGGCTTCCACGGCGGGCTTGACCGATTCGTTGCCCGCCAAAGCGTCGATCACCGTGTTTCCGGCGACCCCTCGCAGGAGGAGGCTGAGAACACCGGCAACGACGAAGCCGAACCCGACCGAGCGCAACGCCTGCCTACGGCGCGGCCCGGCGAGGTAGATCGCAAGTCCATAGAGCAACACCGCCAGGAGGGTGAGAACGATCGGCAGGCGCCTGACCAGCTTGCTGATGTCCTGCGCCGCGGAGAGCTGATCGGACTTGAGGATCGTCAGCTGGCCGGCATCGGGCGGGACTTTCGAGGCGAGCTTGCCGGCGACCCCAAGCTGGCCGCCGCTTTCTGAGACCAGCGACTTGAGATCCAGGGTGACTTCGCCACCGCTGGTCGAGACCGCCGAGCCCTCGTCATTCAAGATCTTCAGCAGCGTTTCGTGGGCGCCGCGGTTCGCCGCGCTCCAGAGGCTTTCGGCCTGGGAGGTTTCCAAGGCCCTTTCGGCTACCCGGGGAGCGAGCTGATTCAGAGCCCCGGCGGCTGGACCGGCCAGGGGCGCTAGCCGCGGCGGAAACGTTTTTTCCAGTTCGGCCTGGACGTCCACGCTGGCGAAGAGCTGGTCGGCAAGGTAGTTGGAGAGCTGGGACTTGACCTCCTCGTTCTGAAGGAGCTTCTCGCTCGTGTTGACCCAGTTGTCGGTGTTGAGCGCCTGCCGGTTGACCCAGATCGAGAAGATCGCCAAGAACGTGATCAAGGTGGCGAGGACCAGCAGCGCCGCGACGATCCGCGGGTGTCCTGAACTGCGTTCCCTCGTGGAACTCTCGGCCTCGATGGTCATCCGACCTTAACCGGAACCCGATAGCCGTGCACGAGGAATCTGCGAAGCCCGGACCGCGATGCAGCGCCAGGAAAGCGCATGAATATGGCGAAGCCTGTCTCTATGGTTCCTTTGGCCCTTGCGTTCCGTGGGCTTGCGCGTGCCGTCGCCGGCGTTTGGCGAGACCCCGAGACCAAGGCTCTGCCCTTCGTCGGGGCTGCCTTGGTGCTCACCGGACGCTCTTCTACTGGCGCTTCGAGGACTGGACCATCGTCGAGTCCCTCTACTTCTCAGTCGTGACCCTGACCACCGTGGGCTACGGCGACCTCTCCCCCACTACGACCGGCACCCAAATCTTCACGATCTTCTACATCCTCACCGGCATCGGCGTGTTAGTCGCGCTGCTGGCCTCGGTCGCTCAGCAATACATCGCGCAGAAGGCCGAAGGCCCTTCGGCGCGCGAGCGTCTGAGCGCCCGTCGATCCCGCCTGTAGGGTCAGCGCGTGAGGGCTCACCGGTGACCGAGATCGAGGGAGGTGGGACCCCGCCGAAGGACGATTCGGGCAATCCACGACTTGCCGTGCTGCTGGCAATGGCAATGTTCGTGCTTGTCGTCGACACGTCGCTGATGAACGTTTCGATCGCCTCGGTGGTTCGCGACCTCGACACGACCGTCAGCGGGCTCCAGACCGCGATCGCGCTGGAGGCGCTGGTGTCGGCCGCGTTCATCCTAATCGGAAGCAAGGTCGGCGATCTGATCGGGCGAAAGCGGGCCTATACGTTCGGTCTGGTCGCCTACGCGACCGGCGCCCTGGCGATGGCATTGACCCAGAGCCTTGCCCCGGTCGTCATCTTCTGGGCGATCGTGGGCGGGCTCGGGGCGTCGCTGATGCTGCCGGCCATGCAGTCGCTGATCCACGGCAACTTCGAAGGAGCGGCTCAGAAAAAGGCCTACGCCCTGGTCGGGGCCGCCGCAGCGATCGCCGCTGCGGTCGGACCGCTGCTCGGAGGCTTCATCACCACCTACCTGACCTGGCGACTCGCGTTCGCGCTCGAGGTCGTCGTCATCGTGGTCGTTCTCTCCGGCATGGGGCTGGTCCGCGATGTGCCCTACAAAGGGCCTCGACACGTCGACGCGGTTGGAGCGGTCCTGTCCGTCTTCGCGATGGGCGGCATCGTGCTGAGCATCCTGGTCTGGCAAGAGGGCGGCGAGGCCGTCGCCGAGCTGATGGCGATCGGGGGAATCGCGCTCGCCGCGCTCGTCTACTGGCTCAGGCGCCGCAAGCGTGAAGACAAGCCGACGCTGGTTGACCCGGATCTGTTCAAGTCCAGGGTCTTCAGGCTCGGGATCTCCCAGCAGACGCTCCAACAGATCGCTCTCGGCGGCACCATGATCGCCCTGCCGATCTACCTACAGATGGTGTTCGAGTACAACGCGATGGAGGCCGGGCTCTCGCTGGCGCCGCTCTCGCTCAGCATGTTCGGAATGGCGATCCTGGCGGCGAGGAAGGCAGGAACGCGACGCCCGAGCACACTGATCAGATTTGGATTCGCCCTCTTTTCCGCTGGCATTGCCCTCTTGATCCCGCTCGTGCCGCGCGCGGACTCCGGCTGGGACCTCGTGGTCCCGCTGGTAGTCGCGGGCTTGGGCCTGGGCCTGTTGGTGTCCCAGCTAAACAACTACACGCTGGCCCCGATCTCCGAGGAGCGCGTCAGCGAGGCCGCGGGCCTGAACTCCGCCGCCGGCTCGTTCGGGTTGTCGTTCGGGTTGGCGTTCGCTGGCGCCATCTTGCTGGCAACCCTGTCCGTCGCCTTCACCCAGATGTCAGACGACAGCACGGTGCTTGCCCCGGCCGAGAAGGAGCACGTGGCAAAGGTGCTTGAGGATGACGCTGAGGTGATGACCAATACCTCATTGGAGAAGCTGCTCGACGACGAGCCCAAGGCAACCCAAGACGAGATCATCAGCATCAACACGGATGCACGACCAATCGCTCTTCAGGTGGCCTTGCTCATTCCGCTCCTCGCCGGCCTCATCGGTCTTGTCAATTCCTTCCGCATGATGCGCCTGCCAGAACCCGCGCCGTCGGGCTCTGGCGAGACCGTCTTGGCCTGAGTGCCGCGCGACCCCCGTGGGGCTACCGCTCGGCCCGCGGCCCGAGTTGAGTCACCAGGTCAGCTCGATCTCCCGCTCATCTTCGTTGCCTTTCTGTTACCGAGTAGGCAACCACAGCCGAGCAATTATCACCTTAAATCTGAGCGATTATCAGATAGACTCTGAACGATTATCAGATGACTGAGCTCTACTCGAGGCATATCAAGGTCGGGCTGGACGCTGCCCTCGACGACACTCCCGTGGTCGTTGTCGTCGGCCCCCGGCAGGCCGGGAAGAGCACGCTCGCATCCCTCGTAGCCGAGGAGCGGGGCGCACGCTATGTGACCCTCGACGACGACGGTCCTCGAGAGGCAGCGAACGAGGACCCGACCGGGTTCGTCGAGGGCTCGGCGCTTCCCCTCTGCGTCGACGAGTTCCAGAAGGCACCTGCCCTACTGCCGGCGATCAAGGCCAGGGTCGACCGAGCACGCGCCGGCGGGAGGCGCCCGGCGGGAATGTTCATCCTCACCGGCTCGGCAAACGTCTGGGCGACCCTTCGCATCTCCGAGTCCCTCGTGGGCAGGGCCGAGCGGGTGCCTCTCTGGCCGCTCTCTCAAGGCGAGCTCCACGGCCGGCTCGAGACCTTCATCGACGACCTATTCGCCGGCCACGTGCCTCAACTCGTGGATACGCCGATCGGCCGCCCGGCAATCGCCGAGGCGCTCACGGTCGGCGGGTACCCGGAGGCCATCGCACGCGCCAAGCCGCACAGACGGGGGCGCTGGTTCGAGGAGTACGTCGCGATGACGCTGGAGCGCGACGTGCGGGATCTGACCCGGAATGCGCAGCAGCTCGACGAACTTCCCACACTCCTACGTCTCGCCGCCGCCCGCATCTCGGGACTGCTCTCCCCCACCGGGATCGCTCGCGATGCAGGCATGAGCCGCCCCACGGTGCAGCGCTATCTCACCCTCCTCGAGCAGCTGTTTCTGCTGATCCGCGCGAGGGCATGGAGCCGCAACATCGGTCAGCGCCTGATCAAGGCGCCGAAGGTTTGGATCCCGGACACGGGATTGGCTTGTCACCTGCTCGACTACGGCCAGGCTCGATTCGAAGAAGATGAGACGGCTCTTGCCGGATCCCTCTTCGAGAACTTCGTGGCAATGGAGCTGGTGAAGCAGGCAGCCTGGGCCGAGACCAACGTCCGCATCCACCACCTCCGGACCGCGGGAGGGCGCAAGGTGGACATCGTGCTCGAGAGAGGAGACGGGTCGGTCTGCGGCATCGAGGTCAAGCTGGGCGCCACCGCGCACTCACGCGACTTCGGCGCCCTGCGTCACCTTCAGAGCAAACTGGGTGCCCGGTTCAAGCTCGGCGCAGTCGTATACACGGGCTCGGAAACGCTGCGTTTCGGCCCCGACCTATGGGCTCTGCCAGCTTCGGCGCTGTGGACGCCAGCCAATGCGGTTGACGCTTTGTGACCTCCGGCATCGAGCGTTCGATTCGACAATCAAGACCGGCCCTGTAGGATCGCTGAAGGTGAGTCATCCCCCTGTTCTCGAGCAGGCGACGCAGCCTTTTGCGACGGGCGATTCTTTGGAGAATCCGTGCACGGGCGAGCGCGGCGTTCTCGTCAAGACGCCGTGGGAGGGGAGCGATAGGTCCCTCGAAGCCGACCTCTTCGTGCAGCCGGAGGGCGCCGTGGTCGGAGAGCACATCCACCGAGACTTCGACGAGCGTTTCACCGTCAAAGCCGGACGGATCGGCTTTCGGCTCGACGGCTCCGAGTCCATCGCCGGCCCGGGGCAGATAGTTGAGATCCCGCGCGGGCACTGGCACGACTGGTGGAACGCTGGCGGCGAGGAGGCAGTCGCGCGTGTCTTTGTCTCTGACGGCACCCGCTTTCTGCAGATGATCGAGACGCTGTTCGGCCTTGCCCAAGATGGCCACACCAACTCCAAGGGCCTTCCCGACCCCATGCAGCTGGCCATGTTCGCCACGGAGTTCCGCGACGTTCTGGTCTTGCGGCGACCGCCGGCCGCCGTGCAGTCGGTGCTCTTCGGGCTGTTGCGGCCACTGGCCCGAGCGCGCGGCTACCGAGGCACCTACCCGCAGTACGGCCGCTCCCTGCTGTCGGGCGGGGCGTAATCCGCTGGGTCGCGACCGACGACTTCTCGGCCAGCCAGATTGTGGTTACGGCACCAAAGTTGATCGCAGCAACGCGCTCCGGGTATGGGAGTATCGCGCGGTGGAGGGCTATGGCTTCGATGCTTCGTGGAGCGATGAGCGTCGTCGGCTGGCGCTGATCGAGCGCTGTTATGACCCGATTACTACTTCCAGGCTTACCCAGCTCGGCGTTGGGGCGGGCTGGCGGTGCCTAGATGTCGGCGCCGGTGGCGGCTCGATCGCGCGCTGGCTCCGCGGTCCGGACGGCGAGGTCGTCGCGATCGATTTGGACACCCGCTTCTTCGAGGACGAGCCCGGGATCGAAGCTCGCCGGGGAGACATCTGGCCGACGAGATAGAGCGAGAAGCCTTCGACCTCGTCCACTGCCGACTGCTGCTTCACCACCTGCGCGACAATCAGCTCGAAGCCGTGAGGCGGATGGCGACCGCGCTCCGGCCCGGTGGCGTTCTTTTCACCTCGGAGTGCTACCTCGGCGCGATGCGCGCGTCAGCTACGCGCGCATACGCCGAGCTGTGGCGTGGGTTCTACGCCGCGATGCCCAACACCGACTATGACTGGGCGGTCGCCTTGCCCGCGACGTTGCAGGCCGCGGGCTTACCGAGGTCGAGTCGTGCGGAGAAGTTGACCTGGTGCGTGGTGGGACGCCACTGGCCGAGCTACTGCGGCTAACTGTTGAGGCAGTGCGTGCACGTATGCCGGGTGATATCGACGTCGACGCGGGTCTCGCAGTCCTTGGTGACCCGACCACGTTCGAGCCGAGCATCGTCTGGTACACCGCCTGGGGCACGCGCGAGTAGGGCTGACATGCCGCGGCGTTCAGCGCCGAAGCGCCGCTCTCTCCGCATAAGCGGGTAACACGGGGCGGAGAACTGCCGACACTTTCAAGCCGTCCAGTTTGCGAAGGCGCGACGACCGCCAAGGTACCTCCTGTGCGCCGGAGTAACCTGGGAGCGTCCGATGCCGGAGACGCGCTACGCACAGAGCGGCGGGGTCAATATCGCTTACCAGGTTGTCGGCGACGGTCCGTTCGACCTCGTCTTCGTTCCGGGCTTCGTCTCGCACTTGGACCTTCAGTGGGCGGAGCCGCGGGTCGCGCGCTTCCTCGACAAGCTCGCCTCGTTCTCGCGATTGATCATTTTCGACAAGCGCGGCACTGGGCTCTCTGACCCGGTCGCCCGCCCGGCGCCGCTGGAGGACCGCATGGACGACGTGCGAGCTGTGATGGACGCCGCCGGCTCGGAGCGAGCCGCTCTGTTCGGACTCTCGGAGGGCGGGCCGATGAGCGTCCTCTTCGCCGCCACGTATCCCGAGCGCACGCAGGCCCTGGTCCTCTGCGGCACCACTCCTACGGGAACTCTCGACCCTGACGACAACCCGGGCGGGCAGCGCTGGGTCGACACGATCCAGAGCGCGCGGGCTGCGGCCGAGCACTGGGGCGAGGGGCGCACCCTCGGGTTGATGGCCCCGAGCGCCGACAGCGAGCGCGATCGGATCGGGCGCGGCATGCTCGAGCGCTCGGCCGCAAGTCCACAGATGGCGCAGACGGCGCTCGACATGATCGTCGAAACCGACGTCAGAGACCTGCTGCCAAACGTCCCGTGTGCCGACGCTGGTTCTTCACCGCGCCGAAGAGGTCGTTCCGGTCGAGTGCGCGCACTACATGGCCGAGCACATACCAGGCGCACGGCTGGTCGTGCTACCGGGGATGGACCACATTCCCTTCTACGGCGACGGCGATGGTTACGCAGAGGAGGTTGAGGAGTTCCTGACCGGCGCCCGCCATGCGCCCCCTTCGGATCGCATCCTCACGACCGTGATGTTCACCGACATCGTCGCTTCCACGGAGCGCGCCGCAGCACTCGGCGACGCGCGCTGGCGCGAGCTGTTGGGTCGCCACGACGAACTCATGCGTGCCGAGCTCGAGCGCCACCGTGGCCGCGAGGTGAAGACGATGGGGGACGGCTTTCTGGCCACCTTCGACGGCCCGGCACGCGGGATCCGCTGTGCTCGGGCGATCGCAGACAAGGTGCGAGCCCTCGACATCGAGCTGCGAGCGGGTCTGCACACCGGCGAGTGCGAGCTGATCGGCGAGGACATTGGCGGCATAGCCGTCAACATCGGCGCTCGGATAGGTGCGCTCGCCGGCGCTGGTGAGGTGGTCGTCTCGAGCACCGTCAAGGACCTCGTCGTCGGCTCGGGCATCTCGTTTGGGGACCGAGGCACGCAAGAGCTCAAGGGTGTGCCCGGCGAGTGGCGTCTGTTCGCCGTGGAGGAAATTGAGGCTCCAGCGAGCAACCGGCTAGTGCCAGACAAACGCGGGCGCCGTCTCTCTGATCGGGCAGCCACCGGTGCGGTAAGGAGAGCGCCGAGGCTCGCGCGACGAGTGATCGGTTGGCGGGCCGACCCCTAGCACTAGAGCTGTCCAGAGCGGGTTGTAGTTCCACAACCGCCAGAAGCTACTTTTACGGATGGGTTTGGCTCCACAGAGCCATACCGTTACAGCGTTTCGTCCCTAACGGAGAGATCATCGTGCCCGTAGAAGCGGCGCTGGATTTGGCTCCACAGGCGAGAAAGAAGCCCCGTACCCACGGGCAGATCAGGATACCCCGAAGGGACATCTGAAAAAGTCGCCTTGACTTCGGCCCCAGCGGAGCTACCTTCGCCGACGCCAAAGACATAAGTGGCCCCGGCGGCGCGCTAACGCCCCGGGGCCTGGCACCGAAGTAGAAGCCTTCGATGCGCGACCGATTCTCCCAGAGCCTTTGTGCGACTGGGAGATCGACGGCCACTGAAAGAGGCGGCTTCGGTGCCCTACCGAGAGGAGGGCACCATGCCCAGCACCACCTGCACGATTGACGGCGACCAGCGCGACGGGCTTTACGAACTGGTGCGCAATCACCTGGGCGCTGTCGGCGATCTATGGATCGCGCTGGAGATCAACAAGGACTTCGCTACCGCTGAGCGGCTCGGTCTGGAGTTCGGCGAAGACTTCCGGCTACTGGAGGACATCGGCTGGAACGGGCGCGACGGCCGCAAAGCATTCGAGCTGACCATGCCGCCCGAGGATCTGATGGAACTGCTCCAACGCCTTCACGGTGAAGCTGAACGGGTCCTCCTCGAATCCGTCACGGAGCGCGAGTCAAGGGAAGAAGACGCCGCGACCAACGAGCTATTCCGGCTCGGCTTCGACGCCTGCGAGGAACTACTGGCCGACCTCGACCCACGGGAGGCGGCCTGACGATTCGCCGCGAACCCGTGCGGCTTCTCGGGGGCCGAGGCGCAGGCCACAGGGAGGTTGCGGAACTGCCCGCTCGGGGCGGCCCGCACCCTGCCTCGGCCCCCGAGAAGCCGCACGGCCGCCGCTATGAAGGCTTGTCGTGGAATCGCCGGTCGGCGATTTCGTAGACGGTCGGCGCGTTCGAGTCGCGAGGGTGGTGTCGGACACCGAAAGCGAGATAGCGAAGGGCGAGGCCCTCGCCGTCGCGAATGAAGCGCAGGACCATGCCGAACTTGCCATTCGGCGCTGGCAGATAGACCTTGAAGCAAGCCGGGAGCTTCGTGCCATCGCGTCCTTCGGGATCGCAGCGGCGAAGGGCCTTGATCTCGACACCCTCCCGCTCGAACTGGCCGCGAGCCTCGCGAAGCGCCTCGGCGCCCGCGCGACCGCTTCGCATCGTGTCCTCGGCGAAGGCGCCCTCGTCGAAGAGGACGCGGGCATTCCCCCGCCGGATGGACAAGGACTACCCCTCGCCGTCTGCGGGCTGAAATGGCCCGTGCTCGGCCTCTAGAGCTGCGATCTCCTCCTCGGTGGCGTCCCGCTCGTCTTTGCCGAGCATTGCCTTCCAAGAGGTATCGCGCGTGATCACGAACTCGCTGGCGCTGCGCTCCTCAATGACGATGAACTCGCCCTCGAGAGCACCGCTGACCTTGATGTGGGCGGGCTGCTCCATCGCCAGAAATCATGGCAGACCCAGCGGCCGTGACAGACGAGCATCCCAGCGGGTTCGACCGAGGAACGCCCTAGTCTCGTGGTCCATGCCAGCGAGCGACCCAGCAATCCAGGAAGACGGCCCATTTACGATGCGCCTTGAGTTTCTCGCTGAGTGCTGTCCGGAGTGTGGCGAGCCACGCGAGCCAGGACTTTGTCCGCAGTGCGGGGTCGAGGTCGGCGAGAGTGACGAGGTGGCCGAGATTGCCAAAGCCCGAGCGAAGGCACTTGAGTCTGTTGATCAACACCTACAGGAACTGATCAAGCGCTTCGGTGCATTGCCTGAGGGCAACATCGTCGTTTCCAACGATCAGTTTGCTACTGCAGTTAGTGACGCCAAGCTCTTTGAGCAGCTCGGCGAAATGACCAGCCTTGGAGCCGAGCTTGAAGCGCTTGACGTCAATGACCGAGCAGTCGTCGGTGGTGAGCTAAGAAAGGCGATGGAAGGGCGCATCGCGCAGGTAGAGGCCCTACTTGCCGTCTGCCAGGAACTGTCCCTCTTCGACCCACAAGGTCCGGCGCAAGAGCTTCGCGCAGTGGCAGCCGAGAGTGGGCGCTATGGAGCGAACCTGACTGAAGCCTTCATGAAAATCCTCGTCGCCGAAACGATCCCCGTCGCCCGCGAAGCAGGGGCGAACATGCAAGAGCTGCTCGACGGCTTCCCATACGGAGACCGCATCAGTGAACTGCTAGGAGAGATGGAGGCCTGGATCGTCCCTGACTTTGACGCTCGGGCGGCACTGGTCCTGGGAAAGCCGGGGCGCTACAGCGACGATCATGGCTTTCTTGACGCAGGCGCCGTGTTCGGCGCATTTTCAGACCAGGAGGCGCCTTTTGAGGCCCTCGCCGAATGCGCACGCCGCTACTTTTCCCACCTCATCGGAGCAGGGCCGGTACGCGAGGTAGGGATCGAGAGTTTTCTGATATTTCCGGCAGTCGGCCTAGCGACCCTTGATCGACCGCTCGGCGCCCATCGCATCTCTCGCTCGATATATGGCCTCCTCGACAGCGCGGCAACGGCGGATGCCGAGGCGGTGCAGCGTTTGGTCGACCGAACGATCACCGAAAGCGAGTTGATTTTCCACGCTGTTGAACAGATCCAGCGCGGCTTCAAGCTGCTGGCCGCTGGAGAAGAAGCCGGGCTGGCGGACGACGCGGCGATCCTCAAGACCATCATGGACTCCTACAAGGAGCTTGCCGAGACCAGCTTTCGCACTTACGGCTGGCTCGTAGTCGATTTGGAGAAGGTGAAGAATGGCAAGGCGCTCGGTCAAGGCTCAACCCCACCGATGATGGGGACTCTCACTGCTCAACTCGAAGCGTCGCAGGAGCCCGCCGCCCAGCAGCTAGCCGCAAGCAGCGATAGCGCCCTGCGTAATGCCTGCGGTCATGCCCAATATCGCTGGGATGCTCTCGCCGAGGAGGTGCACGACATGCGCACCGACCAGCGATGGTCTCTAGAAGACCTCGAACTCAGCGTCGAATCGATGGGGTCGGCAATCGCCGGCGCAGACGCCGGATATACCTGCTTCCTAACCAGCGGCAGGGCAGAGCTTAAGAAGCCCGAGTGGGCAGAGAATGGGCCGCCTGGTCTTTTGGCGTTAGTAGCCGAGGCTACCTTCAGCGCGCGTGGCTTCCGGGTGATTGAACTGCGAGATCAGGGACGCACTGTGCTGATTAACTACGACGACACTCCCGACATGCTCGCCTTGATGTCAACTCTGGGTGGCATGACGACTCTCGCGGGGGATGGCGATGTGGTCAAGGTGTTGGATCGGGCGGGCCAAACCTTGCTCGACGTTGAGGTGGCAGCGTTCCGAGAAGCCTCAGAGGCGCTGCCAAAGTTCAAGGATCTGGCCATCTTGGCGCCCTTTTTCAGTAATGCCGCCAGAACCACGGGAGATCGAGACCACGCCTTGCTCGAATCGCTCACCCTTATGGCCTCTCAGGTCTCGACGACTGCGCTGGAGGATGCCGAGCAGGGTGACTTTGGCGCTTCCTCGATGTTGAAAACCGCAGATCGGCTTGGCTATGTGATCGATTTTGCTCGGGCGCGTGGTGGCGCACATGACGGAGAAACCAAGGGGCTAATACGGCGATTGGCCCGCTGCCGCTCCTTCGCCTTTGGCGCAGCGCAGGAAGATGGAAACGCAGCAACACAATTCATAGAGGAGTTCCGGACCCTCAGCGACTGGATCTCCACCCGCGGGATAGTTTGGCCACCACAGCTATAGGCGCTTCATGGACGAGCTCGATCAATACGCAAAGGCATCGGACAATGAATGTCCCGAGTGCGGTGCCCCTGTGGTCGTGACCGCCACGGCAAAGGACCCCGACCCTCCGCGCCTGCAGCTCGGCCGATGCCCAGCTGGCCATCTAGTAGAGCGACACCTGGGACTTGAGACCCCTTGGGTGCTGCGCTCGAATCAAGGCCACTAACCCGATCCCCCCGACCCACGAGAACCGCGAAGATACCGGGACCAGACTCGCTCAGATCGCATTCGCGGGCTAGCAAGAAAACTGGATAGGCTGCCGCGCCAAGGCATTTGACGAGGTGCAGATTGGGGCTCTACAAAATTGACGGCGACTGAATCGATCCCGCTCGGCGCTTCGCTGTCCTGGTGTGGCTCGTGCGGTTATGTAGGGCCCGAAGTCACTGCCTGCCCAGAGTGCGGAGCCCCCGTTGGCAAGTCAAGAAACGGTGGCATCGTTGAAATGCCTCTCGGGTCGATCCCTTGTCCCCAGTGCGGAGCCGAAGACAAACCAATCGTCTTCCGAGGATGGGCACGGCTCTATGCATTCATTTACTGGGCAAGAGAAGGTCGGGCGAGCGGGTATCTATGCGTGGCATGCGGTCATAAACAGACGATCATTAGTTTGTTTATGACTGCCCTCCTCGGCTGGTGGTCGCTTCCGAGTATCTGGCATGGCCCGAAGGCGACCTATTACAACTGGAGGTCGATCTGGGCTCCTCCTAGCGACCCTCTGGCATGGGGCGCGATGGGTATTAGAGAGCTTCTGGAAGCCTCGGCTTCGGGAGCGTACGGGGACCCCGATCTCGAGGACGACGCGGCGTTTGAGGGCTCGCCGCTAGCTGATCTCACCTTCACCGAGCGACATGTCGTGCATCACGTTGAACGACCATACGAGGCGCTGGGGATCGCTCTCCACGCGACCCAAGCTGAAGTCAGGACTGCCTTTCGGGAGAAGGCAAAGGCCAGCCACCCGGACATTAACCCCGGCGATGCCAGTGCGGCAGCGAGAATGCTCGAAGTCAACCAGGCTTACGAGGTCTGGTCTTCCCCCGGTTCGAGCGACAGGTCAGGGTTTGACTTTTTCAGTCTCTCTTTGTTGATGAGTTGAGATCATCTCGAACTCTCTCGGAGAGAGATAGCCGAGTGTGGAATGCCTCCTCTCG
>JBAREU010000200.1:0-1563 GCA_049796515.1 Solirubrobacterales bacterium | reverse complement strand
CAGCTGGAGCGCCGCACGTCGCCCTTGGGAACAGACGGTCGTTCCAGGGAATGAGCTGTCGCATAGGGGAATGAGCAGTCGTTGGAGGGAATGAGCGGTCGCTCGCGGATTCGCATCGGCTACTGTGTCACCCGGACCCGGCACATCGCGACGATGGGCACGCTAGCGGTGAGTGGCGCCAAGCAGCGGGCGCTGGTGTCCCCACCGCCCCGGCCACGTCCGTTGCGTGCACCTCCAGCAGGTCCACCGAACACAGGTTGTCCTCAATCGGTCGACGCAACAGTCCGGCCGAACACTTCGGATGGTTTCATCCAGCCGAGTGTCTGTCTAGGGCGATTATTCAGCTTCCTGGCCACTGCATTCAGGTGAGCAGCACTGTGAAGGCTCAGATCGGCCTTGGCCGGGAAGTATTGGCGGAGTAGGCCGTTGGTGTTCTCGTTGCTGCCGCGCTGCCACGGGCTGTGGGGGTCGCAGAAATAGACCTCCATGTTGGTATCGGTGCTGAAGCGTATGTGGTCAGCCATCTCCTTGCCTTGGTCCCACGTCAGCGTCCGGCGCAGCTCGGCCGGTAGCTTGGACACCTGTCGTGTCAGCGCCGCTCGTACGTCCTCGGCCGTGCGACCGCGAGGCAGGTGGAGAAGCACCACGTAGCGGCTCGACCGCTCCACCAGCGTCCCGATCGCCGATCGCCCTCCCTTGCCGATGATCAGGTCGCCTTCCCAGTGTCCGGGAACTGCCCGGTCCTCGACGTCCGGCGGACGATCGCTGATCAGGATCATGTTCCGTAAGCGGCCGGCGCCCGATTGCTCGGTGCGCATGTGTGGCCGTCTCTGGGCCCGGCCTGTCCGGAGGCAGGCCGTCAGCTCCTTGCGCAGCGCCCCGCGCGCCTGGATGAACAGCGTCTTGTAGATCGTCTCGTGTGAAACACGCATGCGCAGGTCATCAGGATAATCACTGATCAGCCCCGCGGCGATCTGCTGAGGAGACCAATCCGCACAAAGGCCGCGCTCGACTTCACGGCACAGCCTCGAGTCAAGGGCCAGCTTCGCTGGCTTCGGTCGGCGGCCTCGCTCGATTGCGTCCTGGTCGGCCCGCCAGGCGCGATAACCCACCCGCGATCCGCGCCACGCAACCTCTCGCGAGATCGTCGAAGGAGCTCTCCGCAGGCGCGTCGCGATCGTCCGTAGAGAGTCGCCAGCGACCAGACCCCGCGACAGCTCCTCTCGCTCCGCCAGCGACAGGCGTAGCGGGGAGCGCACTTTGAGACGGCGCTTCAGTCCACCGGTGGCGGCCAGGAAACGTTGGATGGACTTCGTCGAGCAGCCAACCGCGGCCGCCGCCTTCTCAAACGTCTCACCAGCAAAGATGAGGCTTTCGATCTCAGCCAGATCGGCCCGACTCAGACGCCTTGGGTTGCCCGACCACTCACGCTCCATCTTGGCCTCCCCGGGTCCGTCGCCCGGATCATGGCCGAAGTGTTGCGTCCTTCACTTGAGATCACCCCGGGGATAAGCTGCGAAGCTCCGAAGTTGACCAGGCTTCGTCTGCTTCATCCCCTTGTTC